>JAIXVB010000095.1 GCA_027483245.1 Verrucomicrobiaceae bacterium
CCTCGAGTTTGCCCACGTTGTTGATCGACACGACTGGCGAGCTGAAAGCATGGCAGGGCTTGGCCAAGGTGGTCGTGGTGGGAAAAAGTTTCCTTGCTGAAGGCGGGCAAAATCCAGCCGAAGCGGTCATGGCGCGCAAGCCCGTGCTCTTCGGTCCCCACATGGAGAACTTTGAAGCCTTAGTGGAGCTGCTACTGAGCCGTGAAGGAGCGCTGCAAGTGCCTGATGTGGCATCGTTGGAGGCAGAACTCGCCACGCTGTTGGCAGACCCGCTGAAACAAACGCAACTCGGCAACAACGGCCATGCAGCCCTGCAAGTCCATGAAGGAGCGACGGCAAAGACGGTCGCCTGTCTGCAGCGCGAAATTTAAATGAAAAAAGATAACTTTCCGGTTGCGGAAGTTTCATCATCAGGCACAATCACGGCCCGCTCAAACAAAGCATGACCCCTTCGTCTAGCGGTTAGGACACATCCCTTTCACGGATGCGACACGAGTTCGATTCTCGTAGGGGTCGCCACTCTCTCTTCAACTCGAAGAGACGGCACGTAAAGCCAGCTCGAATGAGCTACGGCATGTCTTCGCCAAGATAAGCTGACAAGTGCTTCCGCAACTCGGTGCGTGCACGGAAGAGCAGGCTCTTCACGGCGGGCAGTGACATCTTCAAAATCTCGCAGATCTGTTCATACGGCAGCTCTTCATGCCGACGCAACACCACGGCGAGGCGCTGCTTTTCAGGAAGGGCGGAGATGGCTTTATCGAGCGCTCTTTCCAGCTCGTCTTGCTGGGTGATGTGGTCAGCTCCGGGCGCGGTGTGATCCGCGAACTGGCGCGGTGCGGCATCATCGTTCTCCAGCTCCAGCGGGATCTCCCGGCGACGACTGCGGCGGCGGGTCTCATTGAACACGAGGTTCCGCAGGATGGTGAATAGCCAAGTCGTGAACTTCGCCGTGGGTTCATATCGTGGCGCGCTTTTCCAAACACGCACAAAGACCTGCTGAGCGATGTCATGCGCATCATCGAGGTTGTTCAACATGCGTGCGGCTGTGCCGATGACGGTGTTTTGATGCAGTTCGACGAGCTTTTCAAAAGCGCGGATGTCCCCCTCCTTCACGCGTAGCATCAGACGGACGTTTTCCTCGTCATCAGAGAAGGCATCAAGAACCGGCCCGTCGTGCGCGGGCAGGGCAGGGGAGTCGGGCCATTCCGGTTCCGGCATCACAAAGGTAGGGATCAGACTCACGACGCTAGCGGCAGTCATGCGCGCTATCAACCACGCTGGCAGAAATTGGTTTCACGATTTGTTGAAGTGCGCGCCGCATTTGCATCTTTCGTGGGAATGGGCTTAATGCCGGACCGTGACTTTCCGCCATTCCAAACACGACGTTTTCATCCCTGATCAAACTGAACCCTGGACCGCCCTACGCCGTGTCACTCACCTGGGGATCGTCTCCCATCAGGACGACCTGGAAATCGCGGCTTATCAGGGCATCACGGAGTGCTTTCATCGCAAAGACCAGTGGTTCGGTGGTGTCGTGGTCACGGATGGTTCAGGCAGCCCTCGCAAAGGCCCGTATGCGGAATACACGGATGATGAAATGCAAAAGGTGCGCCTCATCGAGCAGCGCAAAGCCGCCTATGTGGGTGAATACAGCTTCATGGCCCAGCTCGGCTACCCCAGTGAAGAGGTGAAGGAACCGGGACGGCAGGACGTGCTGGAGGATCTGAAATTCATCCTCGAACACTCCCAGCCACAGGTCCTCTACGTGCACAATCCCTGCGATCGTCATGACACGCATGTGGCGACTTTTCTCCGCTGCCTGGAAGCCATCCGTGCGCTGCCGGTGGAGATGCGTCCGAAAAAAGTCTATGGCTGTGAGGTCTGGCGGAAGCTCGACTGGTTGCTCAGTGAGGACAAAGCCATGCTCTGGGTGGACAAGCACCCCCATCTGCTGCGCCCGCTGCTGGGTGTGTTTGACAGCCAGATCAGTGGTGGCAAACGCTATGACCTCGCCGAAGAAGGCCTGCGTCATGCCAATGCGACCTACTTTGACTCGCACACGACCGACAAGACCAGCCTGCTGACCTTTGCCATGGATCTGACTCCTCTGACGCTGGACGACAGCATCGACGTCGAGGAATACACCCTCGGTTATGTCCGCCGCTTGGAGGCCGATGTCGCTCAGCGTCTGAAGAAGTTTCTGTGACCTTCACCGAGAGCAGCTGGGCAAGTTGGCTCGGCTGCTTCAGTGGGCGGGTGGCGTTCAAGACTACTTTTCTCTGATACCGATCTTCTCCACGGGGATTGTTTTGAAACCCAGCTTGTAAGCGGGGGATTCGGGTTTGAGACGAAAGTCGTCTTTCTTCCAATCCACAAACAAGGGATCGGCCACCAAGCTGTGTGCGTCCCAGCCGGCGGCTTGCCAAGAGGTCCATTCATCCAGCGGGGCGGCTTCGGTGATGCGCAGGTCGTCGAAAAAGATCTGGCCCGTGGGTTCATGCGAGTCGATGCGCAGCCAAAAGGCTTTCATCCAGGGTTTCCAGGTGGTTTCGTTCTCGCGCGGCATGCGCCCCACGGCTTCGACTTCGGTCCATTCATTCGTGGCGATGATGCTGGTGCTTTGCGCTTGCCAGTAGCCTTCACCATTTTTGAATGAGGCGAGAGCGAGGCTGATTTTGGCCGAGGGTTCGGTGGATTTGACACGAAGTTTCACCCGATAGGCAGCGCCTGGAGTGATGGGCACGTCGGGACCGTGGAAGACGCTTTTGGGATTCTTCGGGTCCTGGCCGAGAGCGGAATCGACGCGCAGGGCACCTTCGACTGCAACAAGTTGCACGCTCGCATTGGGGCGATGGTTGAAGCCCCAGCCCTTGGGTGTTTTGCCGGGCTCGGCGTTGTCAAAGGTCTCGGTAAGCAGGGCGGGGCCGGGTTTGTCTGGGCCGACTTGATTGATGCCCGTGACGATCGGATGACCGCTGTTCCAGGCGATGTTGTAGTCGATCGTATTCCACTTGGGCGAAGCGTGACGAATGTCGCCATACTTCACGCCAGGGGTATCGCCGAACAAGATGTTTCGCTGGAAGCTGTTGCCGCTCATCATCGTGCCGTCATCGCGGATCGCATCCTTCGGGTGCAGGTCCATTTGGCGCATGTTTTTCCAAGCCGGCAGACCTGCAACGGACTCGTAACCTTTGATCATGGTGTCGAGGTGGCTGCTGTAAAAGCGCATGTCTTTGGTCCAGCCATGGAGATCGAACTGAAACTTGCCACCGAGAGCGAAGATGTTGTTTTCCACGATGCAGTCCCGCGAGTTATGCATGTGGATCGGCGTGTGGGCGACGCGAAAGACGATGTTGCCGATGATGTCGAGCCCTCCGCTGTTGTCGTCGGGATAGAGGCCAAAGGTGAACCAGGGGTGCTTCAGGCCACCCGACTCCTGGCCGCAGCCGATGACATCGTGAATCAAATTGTAACGCCACTGGCTGCCACGGCTGCTGATCCAGTCGCGCCCGCCTGTGTAGATGGCACCGCCGTCCTGGGTCTCGAGGCAGAGATGATGCAGGTGGTTGTATTCGACGACGATGTTGTTTCCACTCATCTGCACGCCCATGCGCGGCCCATCGTGGATGTGATTGTGCCGTGCGGTGTTGTTCACTCCATAGAGGCTGATGCCACAGGCGTTTTTATTGAAGACACCCATGTGATGGATGTGGTTGTCTTCCGCGATGTGACCTGGGCCCGTGAGGCTCTTGCGGTCGCCTCCACTGAGACTGATGCCGTTGCTACCCGTGAAGCTGATTTCGTTGTGTGAAAGCCGCACGTTTTTGCCTTCACTCACCCCGATGCCGCTGCCATGAAAAGCACCGACCTGCGTGATGACACAGCGCTCGACGAGGCAGTCTTCCGCTCGTTCAAAAGTGATCGCACTGCCGTGGCAACCGATCAGGGTGAGGCTGCGGATCGTGATGTTTTTGGCACCGGCTTTGACTTTGAAAAAGCTGTCGAGTGTGGGGATGCGAATGTCAGAGAGTGCTGGGTTCTCTTCTGGAGTGGCAGCAGCCCCCACTGGAACTGTGCGGCCTGCGCTGGGCCAATAATAGAGCGTGCTGGTGTACTTGTCGTAGAACCACTCGCCGGGAGCATCGAGCTCTTCGAGGGCATTTTGGAAGTGGTAACGGTTGTGCGGGTGCAGATCGTAGCCGCAATCCTTTTTCAGTGTGACCTGTCTCGTCTTGGGATCCAGCGATGCAACGGGTTCGATGAAGTTCCACCAGCCGTATTGAGCGAAGATGTTCAACTCCACGTCCTCAGGGTGAGCCCAGTTGCGCACGTCCTCAGCTTTCACATACAGGGTGCGCTTCCACAGATGGCCTTCGGGCGCTCCAGCGGGAGGAAACTCTGCGACAAAGGCCCAGCCTCCATAGAGCGGGTCCTTGGCATCGTGATTCGGGTAACGGGCCAAAATCTGGCGCTCGCCATCGCATAGCAATTGTTTGGGCAAGAGGCCTTTTGGAATCAACGCGGAGACATCCGCTTTGACGATTTTCCCTTCATGCTTCTGCCAGCCCGTGACGCGAGGGGCACCGATCAAGGTGCTTTTCATTCCAGTTACAGTCAGGTTGGAATCCTGGGCATCAAGGAGAACGGGTTGCGTGAGTTCGGTCACACCCTCAGGCAAAATCAAGGATGCGGGTTCAGTGTTGCCAGCTTGGCGTGCGGCACGGATCTGCGCGAGTGCTTGAGGCACCGTAAGCTCAGAAGAGACACGAACTTCAAGAGCCGAGGAGAGAGAGGTCAGCAAGACGGAGGACAGCAAAAGGAAACAACGAACCATGGGCTCAGCATGGCCGGATTGAAGACTCCGGCAATCGTCTCCTGATGTCGTTTTTTGGGGCAGGAGCGTCCTGGTTTGTTCATCTCCCAGTCATCCGGCGAACTCAGCAGTTCATTTTACGGACGCATTAGAAACGCAAAGAAGTCCTTCAGATCGGCATCGCTCATGCCTGTGGTGAGACCCTCGGGCATCAGGGAAACGGGAGAGGCTTCGAGCTTGTCGATCTCCGTTTGTTTGAGGGCCGTTTTGTTGCCTGCCATATCCTTGATGACGATGCCGCTGGCATCCTGGGCATCCATGAGACCACTGAAGATCTGACCATTTTTAGTTTTCACGATGTAGGCGCCAAAGCCTTCGCGGATTTCCAGGCTGGGCATGAAAAGGTTGTCGAGCCAGAAGTCAGGATTGTTGCGGTCATAGCCTGTGAGTTCAGGGCCAAAGACACGACCTTCATCGAAGAG
>JAIXVB010000344.1 GCA_027483245.1 Verrucomicrobiaceae bacterium
AAGCAAATGCGCCGCTCCCATTCGCTCGCTTTGCAGTTTCATGGAGTCCCCGCCCGGCCCTCCCTTTGGTGGCCGCACGAATGCGGCAGCTTGACTTCGCTAAGCGAAGTTTGTTATATACTCGTCTCTAGAGAGGGCATTTGCAGATACATCGTTTATCACGTCAGGGCTTCACGCTCGTTGAGCTGTCCATCGTGCTGGTGATTATTGGTCTCCTTGTCGGCGGCATCCTCATTGCACAGAGCATGATTGAGAGTGCAAAAATCAGTGCACAGGTAAAGCAAATACAGCAGTATGATGCTGCCATAATAACTTACGTTGAAAGATTCAAAAATCTTCCGGGCGATAATCCGTTATTAGGCACAGATGGCGGTAACGGGAACAAACTTATAGAATCTAGACCGAACCATGGTGGTCCCACAGCAACAGACAGTGGGATGGCTGGAACCGCATATAGTTGTGAAACTGAGAAATTTTGGAAACATTTATTCCCACAGCAGTTTGTATCTAACGGCACATGCTCAAGACACCCCACAAATTGGTATAGCTTTCCTGCTACTGGTGCGGCACAAGCAGTTTCAAAAGGTGCAACTACAAATGCTCCAGCCGCAAAAACGGGGAAGGACGGGTCTTTCATAATAGTAACACCACAAACTCATGATAGTGGCTGGGTTTCAACAACACCCGGCAATCCCTGGTATAAGGGAATGGCAAATTTTTACGTTATTTTAGACCCTTCTCATGCACAAAATGCGCCTAATTATAACATTAACTCTATTGACGTTAACCCGGCAGTTACCCCTCCTAATGCCTCCACCAAACCTATTACTTTACTTGCGCTTGATAAAAAAATGGATGATGGAATTGCAAATCAAGGGCATGTGCAGCCTGGGATAAAAGAGCAATATGGGCATGTTAGAATCATATCTAATTTTTACTCAATTGTAAATTGTAGCAATGGCGCGCTTTACACAGTAAATAACAATAATTACACCTGCACACCTTTCATCAGAATCGGAGCACAAGTGGGAAATGGTTTATAAATCGAGGGACGCACCGGAGATTTGTATTTATGGCTTCGCGCCCCACTCATTTATTCCCAACAGGCGAGTCGGCAGACGTGTTGTTTTTGGCACTTCGGCAAAAGCGCTACCATCCAGTTTTATCCGATTGAGCTCGCGCTTGTCTCTTTCCTGCAACAAGTCTTGTGACCGGAAGCCGCACCTGTATTACATACAATTGCGGCTAACCAGCTTCGCTTAGCGAAGGCATCATTTTGCTTTCCAAGGCAGGATTTCGCGAAAGCTTATGGAAACTTGTTTAGCCCGTCCAGGGATGGCCGAGATAGGTTTGATCATTTTGATGTCCATGCCGTCGGGGTTCATGCGCATCACGCCTTTATGGGTAGCAAATACAATAAGCTTCGATTCCTTTATGGCTGTGGCCACTGCTCCGCTCTTGTTCACCACAAACGGTTCCTCCCAGATGCGCTTTTCAGGCTCTCCTGATTTTTGAATCCAGCTTCCTCGCAGATTGGTGTCCATGATATCTCGCGAGAAAAACAGCGTGTCGTTATTGATCCATGTCATGCCCATGCCTCCGATGATTTGGGCAGCTTTCTTTTGCTGAAGGTTCGCCACGCAGATACCGTTCCGGCTGCTAGTGATTACAAAACGCCCGTCCGGTGATGGCTCGCCAATAAAATCTGCGTGAACAGGTAGCGGCGCAATTTCTTCGAGCCCGTGTTTTAGCCTGTCGTATATCGCCACCGCTTTGCCGCTTACCAGAACCGCGCAGCGGTCATTCCCCAGCCAATGATAGCCGTTGATTGAGCCGCCACCGAATGGGATGATTTTCGTCTCTTCACTGTCAATGTTGTGGCAGTAAAAATGCCCGTCCTTGAAACCCACCACATGCTTGCTGTCGGGCGAGCGGCGTTGCTCAATTCCCGATAGAAGATAGGGGCCGGGCTTTATTTCTCCGGTCTCAATATTGACGCGAACGATGTTGTTGCCTACCCGAACCACCAGGGTTTGATCCGTTCCGAAAATCAAGTTCTCGGCAAAGAATTGATCGTTGAACTGCCCGATTTTCGTCACCTGGCGCTCGTTGATGAACTTGAGCGCTTCCCAGTCAATCTCCGCCCGCCAGATGTCTTTGTCCTTGCAGTAAACCACCCATTTTAAATCACGGTCAAAGGGCAGGCGATACCGGTGCAGTAGCGATTGCTTCCGCTCTCCATCAAGCCCATAGCGGACAAAACCCTTGTCATATCGAGCCAGAAAACTCTCTCCGTCCGGCTCCAGATAGAGAGCCATTGGAACACCCTCTTCGAGCCAGTTCTTGAAAAAGACTTCTCCCGTTTCCAGATCGTAAAGATCATTGTCGATCATGAACAGGTGTCCAAGCCGCTGCTTAACCTCTGCCACCGTCTTGCGGATGGCCTCCTGTTGTTGCTCCTGGTTTACCTTGGCCTGCTCCCGCTTCGCAGGTGAACGAAACATCCACCACCAAGCAAAAAGTGCTGTGCTGACGGCCAAGATGCCGCCCACCACGGCAATCTTGGGGGATGATTTGAGGAAGCGCCAACTGATCATGATTTAGGAACTGTTTGAGAATCCCAGCTATCGGGCGGGCTGATACTGATCCTTGAGATGAAGGTTTCATTGCCTTTGTGGTCCTGCATCTCGCTATCAGCTTCTTTGATCCAGCCAACGCGCTTCTGCTTGAGTCCATTCATCAGCTTCGGATACAGACCCCGCCCCTCGATTTGCACCGAGTAACCGTTGAACTCCAGAAGAATGCCGTCCTCCGGGTCATAGACGAACCAAGTCAGGTTGGCATAAGCAAAGCAAGTGTGCAGCCCTTCCTTCGACTGGAATTCCAGGAACTTCTCTTCGCTTCCCTCGCCGACCAGGATGGAGAAAAACTTCTCTCCTTCACTCTCTTTAGTTTCAGGCGGCGGTGCCGCAGCGGCGGCTGCCACTTTTTCCGCTTCCCGTCGCTTTTGAAGGATTTCTTCAATGGTGCTGCTCATACGCTACTTCCTCATTTTTTCGGTGCCGGCGGCGGCACTACAACTTGTTTGGTTTTCACCGGCGGCGGTGGAGTGGCTGGCTTCGGTGTATTTTGAACCTGTTGCTGCTGAATGGCATGGTTCACAGCCTGGTTTAAATTAGTCTTCGGAAGACGCGCCTGTTTCTGCGCCTGCTGCTTGGCCACCTGCTCACCTTGTTTGCCCTGCTGGACAAGCTGGGCCTCGACCGCCTTTTGTTGTGTCTTCCCTGGAGCCGCAGGTTTTGGGGCACCCTGCTCGCACTTCACAAACTTCTGAAAGTGTTTGGCTGCCGAGGTCAGGTTATCTGCTATGCGGCTTTTCTGGGTGCTTTTTTCCGGCTGGGGTGAGCCCACTTTCTTCTGCTCATTCGCTTCTTTGAGCTTCTTCGTCGTCTCGGTCGTGAGTTCCGTCGGCCGCAAAAAGCTGCGATAGCGAGAGGCCTTTTCTGGACCCTTTTTGGCATTCTCCGGCGTTGCTCCTTTCGAACGGCCCTTACCGCCATTATGCAGCGCCCTCCGCGCCTTGCAGTAATCCTGCCATTTGGTCGCGGACTCCTTATAGCCAGGCTGCAACTTCAGCTCTTTGCTGAGCGCCTTTTCATGGGACACCTGCCCCGCCGCGTGACGACTCTTCACCATGTCGCTAAACTGCCTGGAGGTGAGGTTCTCGTGCATGGCGGCAAGATCACGTTTTTTCAGCCCCGCAAATTCCAGCCCAGATGCACGGATGGAACTGTTGCCAACGGCCTGTTGCAGACCGTCTCGGTTGTCTGTGTAGATGCGGATGGATTCCTTGCCACGGCTGATTGAGACATAAAACTGCTCCCTACTACTCGCAAGAAAAGAATCCTCACTCTGCGCCACCAGGACATCGCGGACGCTTTTGCTCTGGGATGAATGAGAGGTCTGGCAGTAACCATGTGTGAAATGTCCATGTTTGGCGTCGAGCACCGTGCCGTTTGACAGAACGATGTCGCCATTCTTTTTGATTTTGGAGACCTCATAGACATTGCCGTTGTTGAGTCTTTTGCCGTCCAAGCTTTCACCGTTGCGAGTGATGCGAATTTGATCCCCCTTGCCAAGCTGGATCTGTTTTTCTTCAAAAACCTGGAAACGCTCAGCGTGTTTTAACGGGAGCGCGATAGAACGACCATCGGCTCCTATCGCCCTGACCACACCGCCGATCTCAACACCAGTGACCCTGAGCATCTCGCCGCGCTTGATGCCTTTGTCGTTCTGATGGAACTGCACCAGCAACCCCTCGCTGTAACTTTCCGGGCGGCGTTTGTCGGCATTCTCCCACTGCAAATTGTGAAAGCGGTTATAAACCCGCTCACCTTTGAGCAATCCGGCTTCACGTTTTGCTTCTCGGATCGCCTCCGTCACACGGGCGCTTTCCGCATGGGTGGGTGATACCACCAACGGCGCTTTGCCCTTCCGGCTCAGTTCCATGAAGTCGCTCGCCAGCAGCTTGTATCTGGCACTGGAATTTTCCACCTCAACAATGGCACCCAGCGAGTCCAGGCTGTGAAAGGCATTGGCCAGGTCCCCCTCGCTGAGCGCCTTCACTGCCGCTTTATAAGTCGCCTGCTCCTGCCGCCGGATCTCAGTCACCTCCGCAATTTTCAGTCCGGCGTATTTCTGCAAAAGACGGAAAGCGTCACCCCGCGCCACCGGAGCATGCTGCCCGCTGTCACCAGTCAGAATCACGCGGGTGGATTTCCCCGCTAGCTGCATGACCTCCCACATTTCGCGGATGCCGAGCAATCCGGCTTCATCAATCCAGATGACTTGACCCCGTGTCTGCTCCTGCAGTTTCTTGTTTTGCAGCAAGTGGGCAACCGTGTTGGCTCCTGTGAACCCCTCGTTACGTAGCGTCTCCCGTGAAGCCGAGGCCGATGGAGCAAAGGCGAAGATACGAAGACCCTGAGCCTGAATCTGCGCGGCAGCTTCTTTCATCAGCGTTGTTTTGCCAACACCAGCACCGCCTCGCAGAGCAATCACCTGGTCTTTAGATCCCAGGATATGCTTCACCGCGTTTTTCTGCTCCGTTGAAAGCTTCGCGTTTTCAAACTCGACCTTGCCAGGTTTGATCGAGGGGTGAGCACCCCGGCCTCCCCTGGCAAACTGAATCAAAGCTACTTCTTCAGCCAAAATATCCAGCGTGGTGCAGAAAATCTGGTCCCCAGTCTTCCGGGCAATCATGTCGCGTTTGCCAAGCTCCCGCCAGATCTGCTCAGGTTTCACCGAACCCACTCCATAGCGAAGAGCCTCCGCCACCAGCCGGTTTTGCTCCACTACTGAATTTTTTGAAAACGCCTTCTCAATGGCATAATCCACCGCCGCCACCGGATTCACTTTTAGAGGAACCTGGACTGGTTCCCGGTCAAAACGGAGTTTTGAAATCAACACCTTTTCAGCCTCTGTCATCCGGCCTCCCCAGGCCGCCAACAGATCCGAATAAGTCAGACCGTGACGCTTTCCATGCCGAGTCAGCGCCCCGAGCCCGTCCTTGAGTTTGTCATCGGTGATGCCCCTCTCCTCAGCGATCCTTTCGATCTCCGCCGTCCTGCGTGAGAATTTGGTAATGAGACTGCGCGGCACCCCTTCAATCTCCCAGCCAGTCGCCGTCTTCTGGATGCCATATCCGAGTGCCGAGAGTTTGGCGGCTAGCCGGGCATGAAAGGCCGCTTCATTATATGGGGCGTCTTGTTTGATCTGACGAAACTTCGCGGCCTTCCAGCGCTTTTCGGTTTCATCAAAAGTAGCGTTGAAGGTGAAGCAATGGGCATGCAAATGCGGATCAGGAACGCCGCCCACGGGTCTTGCCGTGAAGTGGATGAATTCCGCCCAGGCCAGGTTTCCCGTCGCTCGGTTGTCCTGCGCCCAATTCTTGCGGATGCGCGTCGTTGCCTGCCCCTCAATCTCGGTCATGGTCTCGGCAACGGCACTTCGAAACGCCTTTAAAATGTCCCCATCCTGAGTCAGGGCATGCAACACCGAGAGACTTTTTGGCGCATGGAAATTGATGTCGTAACCGACAATTCGGTCATCCTTCATGCGCGGCGTCAGCCGTTTTCCGGTATCCGGATGGCGGTTATCGACAAGCGCGGCAAACGCCTCCGGCGTCACCTTGCCAGACAATCCTAACCGCGCTGCCGCCTTGCCGTGCCACTTGCCCGCCACCTCCTGTCCTTCCGAATAATAGTCCTCACGCTTGAGGCCTTCGGTATAATATTGGCTGGCTGCTGCCGCACTTTTATGTGCTACCACTCTAAGCATTGCTGGGTGTTATCACAACTAGAAGGCGAGTTCCAGCAAAGCAGTATCTTGGACGAATTTTTCGCCAATAATCTCCTCAAGAGCCAAGCCAGCCGCCTTTCCTGGCAGGTATGACCAGTCCCTATTTTCAGCATTCAGACATCTGCCCTTAGCAGTGCTAAGGATTTAAAAAGAGCCTTGCCGGACCATGCCGGACTGTGACTATTAGGCGTCACCAGGAGACTGAATTTATGCCGCAGTTAACACTTCCAGCCACCGAGGAGTCGGCCCCAATTCCAAAAGACTGGCCGGATAATGACGAGCAGTTGCTCGATTTCAGTTCGGACGGTGGCCGCCCTCAACGTGAAAACTACTGGTGTCTCAAAGATGCCTTTGAAGGAGTGCAGGTGTTCGGAGGAACGGGTTCAGGGAAATCCTCTGGAAGCGGACAGGCTCTTGCCCGAGCCTTCCTTGAAGCCAATCTTGGCGGGCTGGTTTTGACCGCCAAGACGGATGAAGTCCTGGCCTGGAAACGCTATGCGGAGCAAACTGGCAGAGTGTCAGATTTGCTCATTGTCAGCCCTGACTCGCTATGGCGGTTCAACTTCCTGAAATACGAGCAGACACGCCCCGGAGCAGGTGCAGGGCACACAGAAAATCTGGTGAACCTGTTTTGCAGCATTCTTGAAGCTGCCGACAAAAAGCAGTCCGGCAGCGGTGACGCTTACTGGATGCGGACGCTAAAACAGCTCCTACGCAATGCAATTGACCTCATCACTATCTCCACTGGTGAGGTCGATCTACCGGCTATCTACCGGGTCATAACCACTGCCCCTCTATCGGTTGCGGAAGCCGCCGATGAAACCTGGCAAAAGGAATCCGTCTGCTTTGCCCTGATTGAGCACGCCCAGTCACAGGCAGCAGAGAAAAAGCGTGAAAAGGATTTCGAACTGACCCGCAATTACTGGCTCCGTGAATTCCCCAGTCTCGCCGGTGACACCCGCTCCATCATCGTTTCGGTTTTCACCAGCATGGCCGATTGCTTCATGCGCGGAATTTTCCGCGACCTCTTTTGCACCGACCTCAATTTCTCCCCCGAGGACAGCTTCAAGGGGCGCATCATCATCCTCGATCTTCCGGTGAAGGAATACAATGAACTGGGCCAGTTCGCCCAGGTGCTTTTCAAATTCGTCTGGCAGCGTGCCGTTGAACGTCGGGTGCCACCTGGTATTTCCCGCATCCAGGCCGAGCAGACCATCCGTCCCGTCTTCCTTTGGGCCGATGAATCGCAGTTTTTTGTGAACTCCTATGATTCGCTTTTCCAAAGCACGGCCCGCAGCTCCCGCGCCTGCACCGTTTACCTGACACAAAACCTTCCCAGCTATCACGCCAACCTGCCGGGGCACAATGCGCGGGCCGAGGCCGATGCATTTCTGGGCAACCTTCAGACCAAGATTTTCCACGCCAATGGCGATCCCTCCACCAACAACTGGGCATCTGAATCCATCGGCAAAACCAAACAGCTCCGCTTTAGTGGCAACATGACCGAATCTCAGGGAGCAAGAGCCGCAAGTGCCCAGCATTCCGCTGGTGGCAACCAAGTGTTTGACTACCTCGTCCAACCGCAAGAGTTCACAGTCCTCCGCACCGGCGGCCCAGAAAACGAATACAAGGTGGAAGCCGTCATTTTCCAGGGCGGACGCCGCTGGCTGTCACCGGGAAAGGAACCCAAACCGCAGAACTACCTGCGGCATGTGTTTCCGCAGGTTTATCCTCCTGTGAAAGAGGGGTGAATGGAAGCACCTGTTTTTACAGCTTTTCGCTGAATTCGGTAATCCGAGCCAAAATCTCATCAAAACTCGGACGCTCCTTATAATAGAGGGAACCCGTTGCTTCATATTGCTCGGTGTAAAGACTCCGTATCTCAGATGCGCTAAGCAAAAACGCCTCGTTTGAGGTGAGGTCCTTGTTCTCTGAGCGGAAGCGTTTTGCCTTGTGTGCCAGGTAGTTATCCGTGCCGATAAAATCCCTCACTGATTCAACCCCAAGAAGACAATAGACGTCATAATAGTGACGCAGGAAATTCTTCGGAAACGTCCCGGAGGCTTGCTGATTCCGGTATTTTGTTGAGATGGTCTGGAGCTTTTCAACCAGCGTATAACCGGGATCGTAACACAAGACTTCCTGTGCCCGGTTGTCGATGACCTTGACCTTGCCCACAGCATAATCATAGGCCCAGGAGGTGATGTTTTTGATCACATTCGGAGTAACATCATCAAATCCGACCTCCAGCAGGACGCCCTCTTTGAGATCAGACTTCATGCCCGTTACCTCGGGATAAATGAGCCGAATGCCACCACTGCGCAATTTTGCATCGTCAAACTCATGATCCCGCAACACTTCATCAATGCCGTCGATATTCACGTTATCCCTGAGCCAGTCATAAAACGCCTTCCGGCTCTCAACATGCTTGGGGTCATCTTGATTGCGTTTTATGAAAACGTTCCTCCCCACAGGTGGTTCGATCCGTATGTCAATGTCCTCGGAAAAGCGATTGATGATCCCGAATCCCTTGGAAAGAGAAGTGCCGCCTTTCAGCTCAAAATGCATGCCGATTTGCTGCAACCCATAGAGGCAGTGCATGATCCAATAATCCTTTTCAACGAGCACCGGAGTGATGCCCATTTCATCCGCCACAATGCGAATCAGATCTGGAAAATCGTCGTGATTGTGGAGGTAGTCAGCTTGCATGTGCACTTCCTTGCGTAGCGCTCTCGAAAAACTTTCGGGTTCGCACCGTTCCAAAATTACGCGCAGCCTCAAGCAATGACCTGCCGTCTAAACGCGCCGTTTTCTTCTTTACCCGCGTGAGCAGTTCATCACTGTCCTCCGCCACTTGCTCAAGATTGTTCATCAGATCCACCATCAAGAATTCCTCAGTTATTTTATCCGGGAAATGTGGCTTGCGGCGAAAGTCAAACTTCCTCCCACCCAGCTTGAAATGACCATGCCGCTTGTGGTTATAAACCACGGTTTCATTATAAAGCTGAGTCGCTCCTACGCCCAGCGCATTGTAAGCATTGGGAGAAGTTATCAAAAACCGCCCGTCCTTTAAAAAGCCAGCCACTAGGCTGGCTTCATCAGCGGGAGCCTTTCCAAACACCGTCTTTTTAGGATGCAGATAAAGCCCTGCTGAGAGCTTTACCAGCTCACCCAGCGTCACGAGCTGTTTGATATGCCTGTCCACAGCGGATGACCATTTTTCGAGATCCACACGCCGATAAACGCCTCCCGGCTTCAGATGCTTCCGCAACTCATCAAGCTTGCTCATAATTGTACCTCCGCCCTAAGCGTAACAAATTGATGCCTGAAATGCAAGGATTTTTATCCAAAATTCATGCAAACGCACAATGAAAGAGGCGATCTACCAGGCAAGGCGCAATTACTTCATATTCAGACTTTGATCATGGGCCGCCAGCTCATCCAGCGTTTCGAGCCGGGCCTGTTTTTGCTTTTCCTTGCACGCCAGCACATCACTGGAAAGAGCCAAGCGACGGCCTTCCTCGCTGCGGCTTGGGAATGCGCCTTCATCAAACAGCTTTGCAGCAAATGACTCGGATACGTTCAGCAGGGCGGCAGTCTCCTCCAGAGACACCTCAGCCCTGATGCGCATGATTGGATGATCGTTCATTGGCAAAACCTCCTGTTTCCCTATTGTATGATGCGAGGTGAGAAATTGTAATACCGGAAACGAATGAAAGACCGGCAACCCCCAAGCAGCGCTCCGAACCTGAGAATCCCCATTCTCAGCCCTGTCCTGCATTGCCTCGCCATGCCGGTGATTGTTTATCTCCGAAGCTCTTTCGGCTTTTCGTATCTGCGCCCCCGTAGTGTGTTTTTCGCCCTGTCCTGGGCGATGGCATTATTCTGCGTCTATGTCTGGCACGAACGCGAGGTTTGGGGGCGATATTGGGCCGTCTGCATGTTCGGGGCTGGAGCAATTCTCTTGTATTGGACCCATTTCCTGGTCGCATTTTTCCGTGAGCTTTACCGTAGAGGCGAGCACGACCATGACTCTGGAACCTCCCACTTGTTGCGTTTACTGCGACTGAGGAAAAAGCTGTTCACACCGTTGTTTGAGATGAACTGGCAGATCTGGGCGGAACCGGGCCTGGTGCTGATGATGGGAATAGTGCTGAAACTGATCACTGGTGAAAAGCTCCTCTCATCCTGGCTGATGATCACGGCCCCTTGCCTCAGCCTCAAGGAATGCCTGAATTTCTGGCTACAGCTTCGGCAGAAAAAACGCCACGAAGACGCCCAGGAAGATGCTTTTGAACTCATCGGAGAAGATGATGCCGGGAGCGAAGGCCCCATTCCACTCCCAGCAAGACATGAAAGAGTCAAACGCCAAAGAATCAGCGGCCAAAGCGCCGAAGAGGAACTCACAATCCAGAGATTTTCCAAACTGCTGCATATCACTCCACCTTTCACGCTGGCTACGGCTGAGAGCAGTTATCGCCAATTGGTAAAACAATTTGGGGGTGACGGCGAGTTAACGCCGGACCAGGCAACGAAATTCTCTGAACTGAATGAAGCCATCGCCTTCTTTCGGAAACACCTCAGCAATGAAAAGCAGGGTTCCCCGCCACAAGACGAGGAACCCTGAAAGGCTCATCGAGAAAGCTGGTTATGCCTGCTGATCATCGCTGCATTGCCACCGTCTGTGGATTGAGATTGAACACGCTCAACGAATGAACGCGGCTTTGATGTGGCAAGTGGGTTATCTACCAGCGCCCGAATATCCTCCACTCTCCAGGCGGTTGTTTTCGGTCCCAGTTTGACGGGTTTGGGGAACCTGCCACTTTTCACGCCAGCCCACCAGGTCGACCTCCCAACCGGGAAGATTTTCAATACCGCCGGGAGCCTCAGGAACCCTTGCGATGGTAATGGATTATGATTGGTCATTTTGCCTCACTTGTTGGTTGTTGTGAGGCAAGCCTAGCCAGCAGGAACGCCAGCAGGCCGAGTTAAGAAACAGGAAGACGAATTCGGTTATTCTCTCAGGCTTGCTGCGGCCTGGACAAGCGCCGCTCCTTCTTTAACCCATTTTCTGATCGTATCTGCATCCAGGTTGATGCCTTTCAGGTCCAGATCATTTTGAATCTGTCTGATGGTGTCGCTACGCCGCTCATGCGGGTTGTAATTGTAAAGCGCCATGGCCATGCCCCCGACGAGTTTCAATAGTGTGTTAAAGCTCTTTTGGCGGGATAATGATTTGGGTTCAAGCGTGCTGCTAGCAGCTGCTTTGAGCGCCTGAATCTCCTCCTCCAGTTTTGCTATCAATTGACTCTTTTTTGCAGATTGAGCCTTATGATAGTCAAATGCCTCCGATGCCAGCCGCTCCTTTTCCTTCCATTGCTCCGCCTCAGCTTTCCAATTGGGCTGGTTCCGGTGCCTCAAAGAAATGGCCTCAGCTAATGCAGAGGGGAAGGGAAGATCTTGAGCAAGCACCCATTGAACGAAGTCAGCCGGATTGATCGGGTCAGTTAATGCCGCCGTTTTATGCGCACGCAGGATAAGTTCTTGATGTCTCACATAAGCAAGAGGCGCTGAAGTCAGTTCCGCCTGGCGATTGGGCTCCCATCCGAAGCTCAAAGCCAGGGCTTCATTCAGCGACCAGTAGGGCATCTTGCTCCAGTATTCCAAATCCGCCGCTACAGCACAGTCTAAGGCCTCGTTCATTTAATCGCTCCTGACAGGTCTGCTTTCATGATGTAATCGCCCCACCATTGCATCATTTCCTTTCGCTCAGGCAGGTATTGGGCACGGTTATAGGCTGCACGGACCTTGTCACGGGGCATGTGTGCCAGTTGGCGCTCGATCACATCCGGTTTGAACCCGCTTTCGTTCAAAATGGTTGAGGCCATAGAACGAAATCCATGCCCCACAAGCATCCCTTTATAGCCCATGTTGTGAATCACCTTGTTGATGGTGTTTTCGGACATGATGGGATGCTTCTGTTTTTGCTGGGAAGGAAACAGATACTCAGAGTCTCCTGAAATGGCTTTGAGCTCATGGAGTATTGCCAATGCCTGACGTGATAACGGCACGATATGCAGTTCACGCATTTTGGTCGTTTCAGGACGGACCCGCCATTCAGTATCTTCAAAGCAGATGTCGTCCCATCTGGCCTGTCTCAACTCCCCTTGCCTAACGAATGTCAATATCAACAGCCTGACGGCGAGCTTGTTCATTTGTGTGGTTTTCACAACACCGAGCTTCTCCAGAAATGCAGGAAGCTGATTATGACCAATGGTCGGATAATGCTCCTCTTTGTATGCCTTGAGAACCCCATGAAGATCATGAGCCGGATTGTAGCTGATCTTCTGACTGAGCACGGCAAACTGAAAAATCGATCTGCATGCCTGCAAGGCCCGTTGAGCCGTGTGAATCTTGTCACTGGCTTCGGCCTTCCTCAGACATGAAAGCAAATCAAGAGCCGTGATGTCAGAAATGGGCTTTTTGCCAAGAGCGGGAAAGATGTGCAATTCAAGCCGTCTCCAGAGCTTGGTTCCATGTAGGGGCGTCCATTTTGCAGAGACATTATCAAACCATGCTTTCGCAACACCTTCAAAATCGTTATCAACCTTGAACTTAGCGAGGCGCTTCTCCGCCTTCCTGACTTCTGCCGGATCTTTTCCTGATTCCCGAAGCCGTCTTGCTTCAAGGCATTTATGTCTTGCCTCTTTTAGGCTCACCCGGTCATAGACACCAAGTGCTAGCGTTTTTTCTGTGCTCTTGCTCTCACCGATGATGCGGTATTTGTATTCCCAGCATTTGCTTCCATTCGGTTTGACCCGCAACAGCAGACCTCCACCATCATAGAGCTTGTAAACTTTCTCGCGTGGCTTGGCTTTTCTGATTTCGATCTCAGTCAGCATTCATCCCTCAATCAGTTGGTAAAAATACCCCCCAATAATACCCCCATGAAGTTAAAGATTCAAGAGTTTTGAGCAATACCTAGTTAGACTGATTTTGGGCTGGAAGCCCTGGTTTTGAGCCATTATCCTGGACGATACAAGATTACCAAAGATTAACGAATGGTGCTGCCTGACGACCCAGAACCGTTGACATAACAAATTGTATTCAATTAATTTTATCAGTTCGGCTTTTCTGTGAAACCCCCAATAACACCCCCTCCTCATGTGCATCTAATGACGTGCTTTGAATTACGCCCGAACACGCAATGAGACACCTGATTTGAACAATATGAGCATGGTGTCCCTCTCTTTTTCACCCACCAAACAGTTCCCTGGCTCGGCCGCTCCAACACCATCTGTAAAAACGACTGTCTTTTCTATATTGTTACGATTCCATGATGGGAAAAACCCTGATAATGCCCAAACGAATGGTGTGCAGCCAATCGCCATACTCCCACCTTTACCTGCTGTATTGATAAAATACATTATCAGCACTATAGAGAATGACGAACCGCCTTTGCAATTTAAAGGCAAAGCTGTGTCCGCAAAGTGACACTCATTTCTTCGATTCAGGATATTTCGTGTCGTGCATGAACGAGGCGCAATCCTCAAACACATCAATGCTGTCTCTCTCAAACTTCTCTAATCCTTCGGGTGAATTCAAGGAAACGTATTTTTGCTTCCCGATTTTCCAAAGCATTTGAACCTGACCTTGAGCGACAACAGACATTTTCGGCCACGCAGAAAATGGACTGTCGCCACGAAGAAATTCTTCCGAGGCGTTTAGGGTGGAATATTCTGCTTCATACACAATGCTGCAATCCACTGTTTCCATGTTGAATGAACCAACATCATACTTCACAACGCATTTTAGAACTGCGTCTGAAGAAACTGGCAAATGGGACTTTAGAAAGGCAGTGACCTTATCCTGAAGTGTTTTCGGCAAAGCGATGAAAGTGTCCAACAAACCATCATTCTTCAGGTTCGTTACCATTGTCTTGTGTCGCCGTGCTATCTCAAAAAAATCGTAATTGTTGAAGTCCGGCAAAGTAATGCTCCATCCCCTTCCGCTGCGACAATAGTAAGCCATCTTTTCGACGGTCTTTTCGGCTTCAGTTGGGTCGGTTGCATCAGCGACCTTGAGAATCAAATTGTAAACTTCCTCGACATCAATCAATGCTGTTCGAGCAGTTTCCTTCAGCTCCACAAAGCCCTGCGGTATGCTTCCCCAGTTGTTTGAAATTGGCTCCTTAAACTCAGGAAGTATTGCATCCACTTCACTGCTTGTGCTTGGAAGAACCCACGACAGGAAGTGGCGGTTCTTTGTAAAGTCGGCCAGCTTGAGTTGATTCTCAATACGATCAAGACTGAGCTTCTTGCTTTGAACTTCAAATTTTCCACTCTCGACCACCTTATCATGCGGCAGATAAAATTTTTCACTGCCGTCATGGTCCTTAAGCGTAAAGTTTTTCTGAATCTCTTCTGCCGTCAAAAGAAACAGCCGTTGATGTTCCTCTTCTCCCGTGTGACATAAAAGGAAGAACTCCGATCTCACTTCTTCATCGCGTCCGATTACATACTCTTTGTGGACGTATTGCGAGGTGTTTGTAGTTCCGTAGAATTTCACCTGAACAACGCCAAGTCGTGGTGCTTCGCGGTCAAGAAGATTTTGGGTGGTGATTCGCCGCTGAATGATCAAGTCTGCGCCATCAATATCGACCGATCTTTCCAGAACCCAAAATCTGTCAATTAGGAAGGCCCGAGAACGAGCTTCACCAATGGTTCCATTTTGCATCCGCTTTAGCCATGCTGGATGCTCTGCGTCTGATTTTTCAGCCATGTTGCGTCCTTTTAGATTTCGCTGGAGCTAGTCACGACATTGAAGTCCACAGCCAGCGCCTCAAAGTGGCGGCGACCGCAGCGAATCTTGTCAGCTTCACTGTTCCGCAGTTTTTCAAAATCCTTCGTGCCCTTGGTTTCTCGCACGAGGTAAAGCACGGCGCTATCGTGTTTCACAATCGCCCAGTCGGGATTGTAGTCGCCGATGGGCGTTTCCACCTTGAACCACCACGGCAGCTTGACGAAGAGCTTGATGTCTTCGCGCTTGTCTAAGCTTTCCGCGAACTTGCGTTCGATCTCCGAGTCATACACCACAGCATCGAAAACCGACTTGTTGACCTCAAGACGATTGTGCAGATAGCCGAGAATTTCCTCGGTCTCGAAAAGTCGCATTTCAAATTCCTCGCCTTCGATGCGTTCGTATTTGATGCCGTCAATGATGAGGCGATTCAGCTCACGACGGAGAATCGCTGCGACCGCATCCATGAACTTTTGCGGGTTCAACATGAACTCGCTAAGGCGGTTTGATTCCTTGAGAATTCGCACCAGTGTCCCTCGCGTCAGTTCCGTCTCTCCTTGAAGATAGGCCAGCACATCCGGCAATGCACCGCGATAGGCTTCGTTCCTTCCACCCTCGCGCAGCACAGTTCCAGTGAGGCCCCGCCTCTCCACTTCAACTCCAGTTTCACGGTAGCTCAGGCGCACCGCTTCAATACGATCCATTTTTCGGATCTCTGCGGCGGCGTTTTGCACGAGAGTTTCCGTGCTGTATTCCACCGCGTAAGTAGTGCGCGGCTTGATACGGTTCCAGAGGTCTTGAAACTCGGTGTCCAGCGCCACTGCTTTCTTAAAGACAAGCTTTTTGCCTTCTTCATCGCGCTTGATATGACGTTCCAACTGGTAGGACGCTAGAACATCAAGAACTTCCTCTTTCAGCTCCTTGTAGCCTTCAGGGAGCACGTCTTCAAAGCCAGGGGCTTTCGGGTCGAAGGTGCTCTGAATACGTCCTACGTTATCCACAATGCCTTTGGCTTGCAGAGCTTTCCAAATGGTTTCTGAACCGGGTCTACCGAGAGGCTTTGTTTCTTCGCCTACCAGATGCTCAAGCTTCACAAACGCCAGCATCGGCACTTTGCCAAACGTCACGCCGCAGTCTTCCTCGTATTCGCTTTGCAGCGATTTCGCAAAATCCTCGTAGCTCTCATTGGCGATGATCACCAGCTTGTTGATGTTCTCATCAAACACTCGCTCGCCGTCTTGATTGACGGGAAGGCGCAAGCCACGTCCGATCTCCTGCCGCTTCTTCGTGGAAGAAGACGATTCATTCAGCGTGCAGATTTGAAACACGTTCGGGTTGTCCCAGCCTTCGCGCAGCGCGGAATGGCTGAAGATGAAACGCAGCGGCTCATCCGCTGAGAGCAGACGCTCTTTGTCCTTCATGATCAATCCATACACGTCATCATCTGCCTGTGTGTCGCCCTTGGTGTCCTTCAATGCGCCTTTTTTATCCTGAGCGAAGTAGCCGTTGTGCAGTTGCTCAACCGGCCACGGCAGTAGCTTTTTGAAGCGGTCATCCTTCACCAGCTCGTTGTAGCATTCCTCGAAAGCCAGTGCGAACTTGCCTGCGACTGCTTTCCCATCTTCCGAATAGCTGCGGTAGTTGGCAACGCGATCGATAAAAAACAGTGAGAGCACTTTGATGCCTCTGTCCTGAAGCTGCGCTTCCTTGATCAAATGCCGCTCCACGGTGCGGCGAATCTGCTCGCGCCACAAGTCATCGCTCATCCCGCCCATTTCTTGCCCGAGCACAATGCGCCGGCCATTGCTCAGAAGCACGAACTCATTGCCGGGTTCAGCGTTGATCTCGGCAATCTGGTAGCCATTTGAATACAATGCGCGTTCGCCAGATTTGTAGTGCAGATCATCACCGCTTTTCACTGTGACTTTCTTCCGCTTCACACCTTCCGCCTGCTCCACGTCAATTTCGACTTGAGCCTTGATGCCGCTCTTGTTGTCCACCTTCACGAGCTTGATATAAGCCTCGTTGTGTGCGTTCTCGCTGGTGACGCTCGCCACCACGATTTGCTTCACGAGACGCAGTTCGTAAGCGCGGATAGGGTCGAGCTTGTAGGCCAGGTTGTAGAGGTTCTTGTGTGTGGCGGAGTAGCGCAACGTGCAGAGCGGATTCAGCGCTTGAATCGCCTGCTGTGCTCTCTCGGTGCTGTCCACGCTTTGCGGCTCATCGATTATCACGATGGGACGCGTCGCCCGCACAAACTCAATCGGCTGGCGACCGGAGAGCTTGTCGCTCTCCTTGTAAATGACATTGCTCCGCTGCTCAGTTTCAGTGCCGGAGAAGTTCTTCCTGAATGCGTCAATATTGATGACGAGGATCTGAACATTGTTGCTGGTGGCAAACTGGCGGAGCTTCGCCGGACGTTTGGAATCATAGACGTAGTGCTCTGCTTCCACGTTGTTGTAAATCGCCCGCATGTGCTCGCGGGTAATTTCCAAATTCTTCAGCACGCCCTCACGAATCGCGACACTTGGCACTACGATGATGAACTTCTTGAAGCCGTATTTCCGATTCAATTCAAAAACGGTGCGCAGGTAAACGTAGGTTTTGCCCGTGCCCGTCTCCATCTCGATGGAGAAATGCGGACACCAGTGGCTTCCTGCGTCATCCACCCACGTCCAGCCTTCAACTGCGTCCGTCACATCCAAAAGATTCCGCTCCTGCACCCGCTGGAGATTTTTCAGAATCGTGTCTTCCGATATAGCCAGGGCATTCCCGACACCCAGTTCAGTCTGTCCCACTGCGCCAAAAAGTGGCGTGTCAAACGTCTGAATGATGGTGGAGAAATCCGTCTTTTCGAGAGGCTGCCCATCAAACAGATCGGTGACGGATTCCACCGCCTCAATCTGATATTCCTGTTTGGAGTCGAATTGAAGCTTCATTATACGGTCCTGAAGCTGAGAACACCGCGAGCCTTCATGGTCTGCACGGCGTTCGTTTTGAGTTGATCATTGCCCTGGAATCCATCATCCAGGCAGATCACACGAGAAGGTTTCATGTCGGCCATTGCTTTGATCACTTCCGGCGTCAACTTGCCATCAAGGCAAACAAGCATGGTTCCTTCCTCGACACTGAACACCTGCTTACCAGCAAGCTGAATCGCTTCGATTTTAGTGGAAAGAGCGAATCCCGATTTGAGAAGAAGCTCTGTGAGAATGTCCTCTTGAGAACGATCAGGCAGCACATGGTCAACGTGCAATTCAAGCTGCTTTGCCACGCCTTCCGCCTCATCAGGTTGTGTTCCATTCCACGGCTTGAAGTTCGAGGTGTCGAGTTTGAAAACGCGGAGACCGCGATCTTGTTTTTCTGACTCATGCAAAGCTAGGCCAGCAGCGTCCTCAGCGGTCATTTTTGCGATAACACGACGGACGCGCTCTTTAGTGATGTCCGCAATAGTGGGAAAATCCTTGAGTCCCGTTGGCTCTGGTAATTGCACAAGTATGAATTTCCTATTGCCACTATCCAATTTGTTTGCTTCTAGAACTGCGTGCGCCGCAGTTCCGCTACCACCAAAAAAATCCATTACTATATGATTTGCTTTCGGCGAGGTTACCATTGAAATAATCCTTTGAACCAAATCAACCGGCTTAGGATGATCAAATACTTTTCTGTCATCGAACAACGCATTAAGATCTTTGGTTGCCTTCTTGTTTCCTGCTACATCGTTCCACAAATTTGAAGGTTGCTTCACAGCATTGCCGAGATAGTGCTTTTGGTAGACCTGCCATTTTCCATCTCCATTTTTTGGCATCTTTTTCCATTCAATAAAGCCATCTTTCAATAAATTCTTGTAAGAATCTTTACCACACACCCACCGACTCTCGTATCCCGCTGGAGCAATCGGGTAAATTTCCGTCCCATCAGGTGCCTCTAATGGGTAATACATAGTCGGTCGATCTTCTCGCCTATTTTCTCCCCCAGTTCTGCGGAGTGATCTGATAAGGTATTTCCCCTTCTCGTCCTGTTGATCGTAGATTTCCATGTCCGACACGGTCATGGGCAAACCAGTGAAAACTGCTTCTGCGGATTTCGAATAAATAAGGATGTAGTCTAACTCATTTGCCACCGCACGATCTCCATCTCCCATGCGAGTGCCCGTAGCTCTGGAAATCATGCCACAATAATTTTCTTCTCCAAATACCTCATTACATATCTTTTTCAGATTATCGACCTCCGCATCATCGATGCTGATAAAAATCACTCCATCATCTCGCAAAAGATTCCGAGCGAGAAAGAGGCGTGGATACATCATGTTCAACCACTTTGAGTGGAATCGACCGTCGGTCTCAGTGTTAGTAGAATACTTTCTTCCTTCGCCATCGACCTGCCCTGTGTATGCAAGATAGGTGTCCAGATTCTCCGAGTAGTTGTCTGGGTAAATAAAATCATTGCCCGTGTTATACGGGGGGTCGATATAAATCATTTTAACCTGCCCGAGATAACCTTTTTGCAGAAGCTTTAGGACCTCTAGATTATCCCCTTCGATGATGAGATTTTCAGTCGCATCAAAATTAACGGATTCCCCACGGTTTGGGCGTAAGGTCGCCCGGCTCGGTGCTTGTATAGTGCGAAAGCATTCTGCCTTTCCAGGCCAGTTCATGCCGTAGCGTTCCTTGCCGCTGTCGACGATGTCACCAAGCGTTGTTTTGAGCCTGTCAAAATCCACCTTGCCACCTTCGGTGAACACTTCGGGGAATAGCTGGCGCAGCTTTTCTTGCTGTGACGCCGCGATGTCTGCTGATCGAAGATCAAGTTTCTCTGGTTGTTCTGCTTCGCTCATAAAATTATACCCCTGCCGTTCCCGGAATTTTGATTGGATAGAGACGAACCAGCTTTGAGCGCGTCTCCAAATATTGCGCTGACTTGTCGCTGGATGGCAAATCGCCGTCCACCGGACAGCAAACAAGCTCTGCCAGCTCCAATGCCGCTTGCCCAAAAGCCTCAACGTCCTTGTCGCTCACAAGCGAGCCATCGAAGTTGTAGTGACAGCCCACCTGATTCCGAACGGCGGACAGTCCTTTGATGGCGGCAATCTTATCTTTCAGCGGCGTTTCTGTCCACTGTCCAGTAGCGTCAGCAACACCGGCTACGTTCAGGACGCGCTCAACCTTCAGGAGATTGATCAGATCCTTGTTTGAAACGGCGCTTAACAAGTCGCCCAGCGTGTATTGAGGATCTTTTTTGCGTGGCATCCGGCAGCCGTAGCGCATCGTCATCCAGTCGAGAATGTTCTCCATGAGGATACCCGCGACACTGGCTATTTGCTGGCGGTTGAATGCCTCCAGTGCAGCCTTTAGCTCGTCGATAAGCCCTTTGGTGAAGAACACGCGCAGGCCGCGTTCAAGGCTCCACGGCCTCAGCTCAATGAAGTGAACCTTGCCGCCAGGAGCACGTTGGTTTTTATAGCGGTCTCTCCATGGACGGTAATGCGTTGTGACGAGCACATGCGCGAAGTTCTTGGACTCATCGTGCAAGAGCTGGATGAAGCGATCAAGATGCACCTCATCAACTGAGGTCACTACGTCATCAAGAACAACGACACTGCCGGTCGTCTGATACTTCTTCGCAAGGGCGAAGAATACCGCAAAGCCCAGAGTGTCCAAATGCGACTCGCTGTATAGCGACTGCGGAGTGATGCCAGTTTTGGAGTGGAAATTTGCAGTGAGGTTGAGCGACTGCTGAAACTGCGGATCAAGTTCGAGCTTCACACTGCCAAGCTTTTCGCCGGGATGAATGGCCTCATAGAGCCTGTCCACTTCGCCTGCGATGCTTTGCAGTTCTGACTGGATGAAATCCTTCCGCACGGTTTCAACGATCTCTGCTGCCTGCTTGGCGCGGTCGCTGAGGTCTTTTGCCTGAAGCGTCTTAGCCCGGCTCTCCACAAGCTGGTTGTAGTAGGTGACGATTGCACCATGCTGCTTGATAGCTTTGTCCCAGTTTTCTTGTGCTGCGGTAAGCAATAGCCTGAAGGCCGGAATCGCATTCAAAATGACGGCCTCCGCTTTGATGCAGTCCCCTGCTGATGTGGTTGCCACGGCAACAACCTTCAGTTCTGTGAAGGCAAGAGTTGATGTCTTAACGACATCAAGCGTGCTCGCGGTCAAAGCAGCCGCACACAGGCGCAGATGCCTGACATACGTTTCCGTTCCTTCAGCAGACAGCTTCTTGGCGTTCTTGTGAGCTTCCTCGGCATCCTTGAATGCCTGGGCAAGCAGCCCCAGCTTCTCCATTGAGGAAATGCGTGTGCCAAGTGCCGCGCTGAGTTCTGCACGATCAACTCCTTGTTCGCAAACGGGACATGCCGACAGATCAGCCTTTCCACTGACGAACTGCTGTGCCTGCTTGAGCAGTCCCACCAGTGAGCGTTCCTGTCCTTTTGAAACTGCTTCTTCAGCTTTCAGTGCAGCTTCCGCCGTTGCCAGTGCTTCAGATGATTGTTTCTCGCTCTCCAAACGCGTGTTCCATGTAGTCCGCGCACGGTCGAGGTCATCAAGTTTTTGGCCGAGTGCTGCCGCTTCTGATTTGTGGGTTTCCAAAAGCGTGACATCATGCGCCGCCTCTTTCTTCGCCCAGCTTTCGGCATCGCTGTCAGGCTTGCCTTCCGCTTCCCAAAGGGTATTCAGGTTTTTTTCTGCCGTTTGCTGCGTTTGAACGGCGCGGTTCAGTTCCTCTCCCGCCGCCCTTGTCGCCTTCTTGAGGGTATCCTCACATTTCGATGCTTTCGGAATAGCGATGTATTCCTCAAGTGCTTCATACCGCTTGGCTGGAATCTGATCCACAAGCTTCAGGATTTGCGAGCGTCGCAAAACACGAACCGCCGGAATGCCAGCAGCCGGTGCAATCTTGATGCCGGAACCCTTGGCATTGCAGCCTGCTTTCCACTCACCCGCATCCGTCAAAAGCGCTAATGAAGGAGTTTTCCCATTCGCCGTGATGGAAATCAGAAAACTGTTATCGGTCGATGAACGCTCAAGCAGCGAGCCTGCGCTTTGTTCGCAGATGAACGAGAACGCATCCACAATCGTGGACTTCCCCGTTCCGTTCTCGCCAAAGATCATGGTGAAGTTCTTCCCTTCATCGAAGGGGACGGTCACGGGCTGGGTGGCCCCGCGAAAATGTTCCAGCGACAGTGAGCGCAGTTTCATCAAGCGGCCTCCTTCACTTTTGGTGCTGCCTGCGGTTTGTTCATCGCCATTTTGAGTAGCGTTGTCCAATCGGTGTCCTTCACTTCGCCACGCGCAATGCGGGCTGCCAGTGTTTTGGCATCCTCAGCAGTGATAAGCGCCTTCTCCAAAAGAGCGGCGGTGATTCTCTCTGCGACTACTTCATCTGGTGTTTTCATGCGACTTTCCATCGGATCGTAAAGAGTTCGTGTTCGCTTATCTGCTGCTGAAGTCGTTTTTCGACTTCATCCATGAGTGTGTCTTTTTTCGCCTCGATCTCACGGGCGGCAAGTTCGTATTCCTTCCAGGCTTCATCGCGCTTGGCATCCAACTGCTTGCGCTCGCGCTCCAGCTTCAATTTCTCCGGCAGGTTCGCCACGGTGCGGGCCGAGCGCTTCACTTCCTTGACCCGCTCTTCCAGCTCCTTCAGTTCCAATTTGAGGGAAGCCCGCTGGTCTTCCCCCCAACGGTCGAGTTTGTCGAGTTCCTGCTCGAAAAAGGATGCGTTTTTCACGCTCAGTTCATCAAGGATCACACCCCGCTGCTTTGCTATCGCAGCTTCTAAAGAATCCCGTCCCTCGCTTCCAGCATCGGCTGAAATTTCCGAATCGCTGCCATCCAGCGTGAAAAGGCGCTGGCACTGTTCGGGTAGGAGCGGCGTGCCATCATCACGGCGACCGGCAAGTAGAACATGGTCCTGAGTTTCAAAAGCGGTGACGGTAATTCCATGAGCTACCAGCCAGCCGCTTTGACCGCGTAAAGGATCAAGCACGGCTATATTGCGGCCAGTGCCAGAATAGTCGAAACTGATTTCCGCAGGCGGCAGCCCCAGTGTCCGGCAGTGCCCAATGATGCGCTGCGCCAGAGGATGCCCCACCCGGTAGAGGTTCACGTCTTCTACATGCTTTCCGACACGGTAAGGGCCGGAATGAATGTTCTCGCCGGGGAAGGGATTTGAACTCAGCAGGAAAGATTTTCCGTCCTCACTGAACTCTGCGCACTCCCGCAGGAAATACCTAGTCAGCGCCCACAGCCATTGTTCATAGCGGGTCAGTGCTTCCGTGCTCTCGCGGAGCTGCACCCGCAGTTTCTCCTGCACTTCCTCATCGAAATTCTCCAGCAGCTTTTGCCGGGTTTCCTTCATGCGCTCATCAATCTGCGATTCCATCTCGCGCTGTAGGGCGTTGAACGCATCGCCGATCTCTGCCGTGCTGCGGCAGCTCTGGTAAATGGCGGCAATGCGCGTCTCGAAATCCACGCCGGACTCAATGCTTCCCAGCACTTCGTCACTCGCGCCAAACACGCCGCTGAAAAGCTGGAACTTGTCTTTTAGCAGTTCGTAAACCCGCTGATCGGCAGCGTTGTTCTTGTTGAGGAAGTTTACGACTACCACGTCGTATTTCTGGCCGTAGCGGTGACAGCGGCCGATGCGCTGTTCAATGCGCTGCGGATTCCACGGCAAATCGTAATTCACCACGAGTGAACAGAACTGAAGGTTGATGCCTTCCGCCGCCGCTTCGGTTGCCACCATGATAGTGGCTTCCTCTCGGAAGAAGTCCACCAGCGCGGCACGCATGTCAGCCGTAGGCGAGCCTGTAACGCGGTCGGTTCCCTGATGCCGCTTCACCCATGCTTTGTAAATTTCGCGTGAGCGTGCATCGTTATTGCTCCCGTTGAAAAGCACGATCTTCCCCTGATAAGGTGAGCCATCAAGCAGTTGCAGCAGATATTGCTGCGTGCGTGTCGATTCCGTGAAGATGATGGCCTTTTCCGGCGCACCAAGGGTTTGCGCCTTAGCAAAGCCAGTGCGGAGTGCAGCAAGCAGAGCCTCACCCTTTGAGTTCTTCACAATTGAATCCGCCAGTGCTTTGAACTCAATCAACGCTTGGCGTTCTTCTTCAAGCTCAACGAGCTGTTCGCTTGTTAAAGGCTCCTTCTCTTTTTTGGCTTCATCTTCACTCCATTCTTCTTCGATTTCATCAATCGTTTCAAAGTCGGGTGAAACCTCCTGCGGTTCCAAAGTCTGCGTTGCGTTCTCTTTGGCCGCTGTCTCCAAACGAGTCGTGAGCGCACCGAGCGTGCCGGAAATAGCAAAGGTAGAGGAAGCTAGCAGCTTGCGCAGAATGAGCGTCATCAGCTTCCGTTGGCTAGATGGCAATGCATAAAGATTCTCGCGCTGGAGGTATTCGGAAACAAGATCGTAAAGCCGTTGTTCTTCCGGTGTCGGCACGAACTCTTGCGTAATGGGAATGCGATTCGTGTAGCGGATATATTCAAGCACCTGCCTGCGCAGGGTGCGCTGGCAC
Organism: Verrucomicrobiaceae bacterium; assembly: GCA_027483245.1. Taxonomy (GTDB): domain Bacteria; phylum Verrucomicrobiota; class Verrucomicrobiia; order Verrucomicrobiales; family Verrucomicrobiaceae; genus Prosthecobacter. The sequence continues at coordinate 24,686 of JAIXVB010000344.1, forward strand.
ACGGTTTTCAACCGCTCCCGTAGCGCCTGATGGTCTTCATTGGTGCGGTTCGTGCAGAACTGCGATTTGAAACTCTTGAGATCTCCAAACACCAGGTCGTCAACAATGCTCACCAAACCATAAAGTTCTTGCAGAGTGTTTTGCAGCGGCGTGGCCGTCAGCAAAACTTTCGGTGCGTGTGAAATGGCATTCTTGATCGCATTGGCGATGCGGTTCGTAGGCTTGTAAACATTGCGCAGCCTGTGCGCTTCATCCACGATCACCAAGTCCCATGGAACCTGCTTCACATAAATATCTTTGGAACGGACGAAGTGATATGAGCAGATGACGATTTCCCGTTGGTCAAAGGGGTTCAGGTTGCCTGCCTTGATGCAGGCATTGAAAGACTTCGCCTCAAGAATCACCGACGGCAGGAAGAACTTGTCAGCGAGTTCCTGACTCCACTGCTTGCGTAAGTTCGCCGGAACGATAATGAGCAGTTTGCGCCGCTGCTCTGCCCATTTCTGCGAAAGCAGAATGCCTGCTTCAATAGTTTTCCCGAGGCCGACTTCATCGGCTAGCAACGCGCCTTTTGAAAGCGGCGAGCGGAATGCAAAGAGGGCTGCGTCTATCTGATGCGGGTTGAGATCAACCTGCGCATCGGCCAGGGATGCCGCTAGCTTCTCCACACTGTCAGACGGACAGCGTTTCGTCAGTTCGTGCGCCAGATATTTGGCGTGATAGGCGGAGGTCATACCAAACCCTCCTCAAATCGTTCTGCGAGCCGGTAGCTTCGCGCTTTTTTGGATGGGTTCTCGACTACGAGGAAATCTTCCTCAATCCATTTGGCGCACAAGTCGCGCCCCTGTCTTGGCGCGATGCCAAGATAATCTGCCAGCTCCCCAGCAGTCACAACCTTGCTCTGAACGAAAAGACCAAGTGATTGTCTTTGAAGCGGACGGAGTTCGCGCATGAGCGCTCCCTTGAGCTGCGGGCTCATCGGCAACCTGTCCACCGCCGCCTGTGACGCTTCAATCGCCATCAATGACTTTGCAGTCTCAGCGGTGATGCTGTAGTTTGGTTTGATTGCCATCGATTCTCCGTAAGGCATCCTAAAGAACCGTGATAAAGATGTCAACATCCCGTCCTTAAAGCGTCATTAAATCGTTTTTAACGGCCAGATCGCCTGAATCTCAGGGATTCCCGCTCCAGACTCCTTTCGGCTTCCCGCGTGGCAATTTGGATGTCGTATCAGCCGCACTGGGCAGACAATAACCTGCCCGGCCCATTTGCTATCGCTCCCGTGTTGGGTATGCCATCGTCTCACTTGTTCGGGTTCCACTGCTCGGCATCGCTTCGTGATTCTGCGCTGCTCCTTGTTTTGACCACACCGCAGGGGATGGCTCGGGTTTTTGGCGGAAACCGTCTGCCCGTCAACCCCCGGCCCGATCCATTCGCTACGCCCCGTGTTGGGGGCATGACCGCCAGCCTCATGGTCCCCGCCTTTGCACCGTCGCCCCCGCAGTGGGGTGTAAACACAAACAGGAGCAATATTATGTCGCAGAAAACACTCACGAAAGAAGACCTCAGCCAGTTCACCGGCACCGAACAATGGTATCGCCACGGCATCGCACGAAACGTGCTCTATACCGATGGCGCGAAACACGTCGCCGAAAGCGGCGGAGCCTATTGGCTCCTTGATGAAATCGCTTTCGCTCAATCCGTCCGCCCAGTTGCCGCCGAAGCATTTCAAGTCTGGAAGCTGAAGGTCAATCCTGACCATTCAGCAACCCTCACCTGTGATGATGGCGATTCAAATATCCGCTTCTTGAAGCACATTGAATTCACTGACTTTCCTCTCGAAGAGATCGCCATCTACTTCACAGATAAGGTCATCATGCTGCCCAGCGAATACTAGCAGGGCAGCCTGCCCGCCCAAGGCAACTTGGGCGGGTTTTCTCTGCTACTTCCTGATTCTATGAGTTCCGATTCACCCGTGGGGAAAAGACTTTCCCCCGCGCCTACTTCGTGGGGCGCTACCCTTTCTAACGGGAGGTGTCCCGTAACGCCCTCGCGAACCAACTCCGCACTACCACCACTAGCAATTCCGCCATTCGTCGGCTCAGTTGGGACAAGCCCTCCACTCACCGCCAAACGGCCAGCTTGCTACCATCCCTCCTCTTGGACCAAACCTCCGCCATGCAAGACAGCGACCACTTTGCCCCCCTTCACATCAAATGTTCCGCCCACCATTCATGTCGCCAGTCTTTGCATCGGCTGCGGTTCCGTCCGCTTCTGAAAAGCACGCCCTCTAGGGCGGGAAAGCCCGTTACTATGCGGCCATTAAACGCGTGAGCGAAGTATTAACTGGCATAATCATTTTATCTCATCTCTCGGGATTGTTCGCTGATATCTCGATCATCCACGATCCAAAAACTGACTCGTGGGAAAGGATCAACCCAAAGAGTAATTTTATAACAACTCTTATAAACTCACGCCCCAAAACGGCGAAAAACAGGGCTACACGGTGCAACGCCACGAAAAAAGTTTTGCCTCGGAATGCCCTCAATAACAACGCTGTGAAAAGCCACGCAACTCGTTGATTATCAATTCTGCGTCCGTCATTTTATTTAAATATCGTTCAAGCCTCTGTTGAAAGACCGGCTTGCCTCCTCCGACATCAGAGAACTTTACGAGCGCCAAACCGTGCATAAAGGGCTGGCAGCAGAAACAAATTGAGCAACGTGCTGGTGACCAGTCCGCCGAGGATCACGAGGGCCATGGGTCGCTCGATTTCATTGCCAGGG
>JAIXVB010000594.1 GCA_027483245.1 Verrucomicrobiaceae bacterium
GCCAGGATCTGGCAGGGATGTTCGTCATCCGTTAAAGCATTGATCGTGGGAATGCCGCTGTATTCGGCGAATTCGACCACATCTTGCTGCGCATAGGTGCGGATGATGGCGCCGTGAATCATCCGGCCCAGCACACGGGCGGTGTCTTTGATCGGTTCACCACGACCCAACTGAATGTCGGCTCCTGAGAGGAACATGACTTGGCCACCCAGTTCACGCACGCCGACTTCGAAGCTGACCCGAGTGCGGGTGGAGGACTTGGTGAAAATGAGCGCCCATTGTTGACCGGTCAGCACTTGAGGGGAGGCCTTGCGGTCCTTTTTCAGCATGGCGGCGAGATCGAGCAGCTTTTCAATCTCAGCGGCGCTGAGTTGCTCGATGGAGAGAAGATGTTTCATGGGAACAAGAGATTTGGGGACAAAAAGGGCAAAAGGAATGGTGGGAACAGGAAGCGGGGATGAAGATGGATTCTGACAAATCCGATAAAGCCTCGAATCGCCCTGATCCTGCCTAACCGAGAGTTGCTAGCTGATTGAGTGTAGCTTTGAAGATGCTAAGAGCCTCAGCCGCGTGTGCATCGGTGAGGTTCATGGGCGGCAGCCAGCGCACGACTTTCGGACCCGCAGGCACGACGAGCAGGCCGGCGTCCAGCATGGCCTTGGCCACGTAGATCGAAGCGATTTTTCCGGAGGTTTTGACAGCTTCCGTAGCGGCCAAGCGTGATTCATCCAGTTCAAAACCAATCATCATCCCAAACGCGCGGATGTCGGTGATCAGGGGTTGTTTCCACGAGGCGACCTCGCCTGCAATCTGTCTGCCCAAGAGCGCCGAGCGCGCAGGGAGATTATCCCGCAAAATGACATTCAGCGTGGCCAATCCAGCCGCGCAGGCCAGGGGACTGCCGCCATAGGTGGTGCCGTGAGTTCCTGGGCCGAGGAGATCGCAAAGTTTGTTCGGCTGGCCTTCGGACACCGGACGATCCTTGATCCAAAAGGCTCCGAGAGGATAACCGCTGCCGATTGATTTGGCCCAACTGATGGCATCGGGCTGGATTTCATCTCCAGGCACGATGGAGCGCCATCCACAGGTTTCACCGGTCCGACCAAAGCCGCACTGCACTTCATCCAAGAGCATGAGCAGATCATGCTGCTGACAGAGTGACTGCACCGTGCGGAGGAAATCGGGAGTGACAGGATTCACACCGCTTTCACCCTGAACAGGCTCAATGAGAATGCCCACGGTCCGTTCGGTGATGGCCTTCTTCAGAGCTTCGGCATCGTTGAAGGGCACATAGACAAACCCTGGAACGATGGGACCAAATCCCCCGTGAATCTTCTCCTGGGCCGTGGCACTCATCGCGCCAAAAGTCCGGCCATGAAAGCTGCCGGTGAAGGTGATGATTTCATAACGCGGGCTGCCATCGGCCAGCGGTTTGGTCACACCGTATTTGCGTGCCAGTTTGATCATGCCTTCATTGGCTTCCGCACCGCTGTTGCTGAAAAAGCATTTCCCAGGAATCTTCACCATCTCTTCCACGATGACATGGGCGAGTTGGGCCTGACCTTTGATGCAATACCAATTTGAGACGTGAATAAGCTTGTGAGCCTGATCTGCGATGGCTTTTGCCACCTCGGGATGCGCATGGCCAAGTGGGCACACGGCCACACCTCCGGCGAAGTCGAGATACTTTTTACCCTCGCTGTCCCAGAGATACGGACCCTCACCGCGTTCAGGCCAGATTTGGAAACGCCCGTAATTCGGCATCACATACTGTTCCATCCACGAGGGGTCGAAATCATTCAATCTGTCCATCTTATAAATCCTGAAAAAGTGTTAATCCTGTCCAATGCATACTCCGCTGGCACGATTAGAGATGAATCTCTGTGCCGATCCCCACATCGGTGAAGATCTCCAAAATGAGTGCGTGAGGAATGCGCCCGTCGATGAGGTGCACTTTCCCCACGCCACCTCGGAGTGATTCCAGCGAGGAATCGACCTTGGGGATCATGCCACCGCTGATGATGCCTTCTTTCTTCAAGCCTTCGATAGCGGCAGGGTTCAGGCTCGGGATGAGCGTGGTTTCGTCTTTGGGATCACGCATCACCCCGCGAACATCGCTGAGGAAGATGAGCTTCGTGGCTTTCAGTCGTGTCGCCAAAGCGCAGGCTGCCAGATCCGCATTCACGTTCAGGGTTTTGCCACTGGCCTGTTCACGTGCGACTGGCGAGACCACCGGCACAAACTCACCGGAAACGGCGGCTTGGATCAGGCCTAATTTGCAGTCAGTGACTTCGCCGACCCAACCGAGGTCGCCTTTCATTTTTTCACCCGTGAAAACTTCGGTGCCAGGCACGCCGACGGCTTTACCGCCAAAGGCATTGATCTTGTCCACAATCTCAGGGTTGATGACACGAGCGAGTGTTTGCTCCACGATCTTAATCGTTTCTTCATCGGTGACACGCATGCCGTTGATGAATTTGGCTTCGAGCCCGCTGTCCTTCATGGCCTTGGAAATGGCCTTGCCTCCGCCATGAACAATCACGGGATTGATGCCGACCGCTTCCAGAAAGACCACGTCTTTGAGGAA
>JAIXVB010000390.1 GCA_027483245.1 Verrucomicrobiaceae bacterium
CACGCTGAGAGGAATCCTCAGCGATCTGAGTTCCCAGCGCGAAACCGCCGCTGGCTGGAGAAGAAAGGCAAGCCTGAGCGGAAGAAAGGCAAGCCTGAGCGGAAGAAAGGCAAGCCTGAGCGGAAAAAAGGCAAGCCTGAGCGGAAGAAAGGCAAGCCTGAGCGGAAGAAAGGCAAGCCTGAGCGGAAGAAAGGCATGCCTGAGCGGGAGAAAGGCATGCCTGAGCGGGAAAAAGGCAAGCCTGAGCGGAAGAAAGGCATGCCTGAGCGGAAGAAAGGCATGCCTGAGCGGAAGAAAGGCATGCCTTAGCGAGAGAAAGGCAAGCCTTAGCGGGAAAAAGGCAAGCCTGAGCGGAAGAAAGGCATGCCTGAGCGGAAGAAAGGCATGCCTGAGCGGGAAAAAGGCATGCCTTAGCGAGAGAAAGGCATGCGGTCTTTTCAAAACTGGTCGAGGTTTTTGCGCTTCCGCAGCCCTTTTTCAGGCTGCTGCCCTGGGTAACTGTCCCGTCCTGCGCCTGGGGAGCGAATCCCCAGAAGGTAAGCCGGTTGCGGCGAGCGGTGGCTGGCAGGGGCAGAGACTTCAGCCCCCAGGCCAGAGCCCGCCTCAGGATTTCCTGCGCCTGACGTTTGATCCCCGACACCGCCCGCCGCCTCTGAGAATCAGAGCGGGGCAGGGGCTTGGAAAGATGGGCCAGCATGGAGGAAAAAAAGAGGAGAAATTACCACCCACTTCTTTCCCCAAACCCCCACCCGACTTTTCAAAGAAAATGAAACTTTTTGATCTTCCTGCCAAATAGACAGGGCTTTCGCAGGCGGACAAACACAGGCAGCTCAGAAGTCTTATCCTGTGCCAGCTCCAGGGCCTCTTCCAGCAGGTGGGGGTCTCAGTCTCTGTCCAGTTCAGCAAACCATCGTCAACCACGGTAAACAACCGTCAACCATCGCAAACGGTCTTCACTCCCAATCACCCCACCGTCACCTGCCTGTTCATCAGCATCGGCAGCAGCCAGTCGCGGAGTTGGGTGAGTTCTTGGTTTTCCAGCCCCACCCGACCGCAGCCTTCCTTGATGTCTTAGTGACTGGTGTGAATGTCCGCCCAGATGTGCCCGCCGGCAAAATGGCCGATCCAGCAAACGACATTCGTTTCGTGAATTTGGGCGAGGACAACGGGCAGCATTCGCAGGGGCATATAAAGCCAGAGGGTGCCCTTTTTCTGGCTGTAGCCAGGCCTCCGCAGCTTGCCCGTATCGTCCATGAACGTGATGTAAGCTTGATGAAGCAAGGGGTTGGAGCTTGGCGAGGCTTTGCCTTTCAGCAGCAACACGACATTGGAATCAACCTTCCCAGTGATTTGAGACTCCACGAAATTGGAAGAGATCAGCGTATGCCCGCTCACGAACAAAATCTGGCGTGTTCCCTCAGGCAGATCCACCTCCTCAGACTCTGGCAGGCTTCCGAGAGCCAGTTGGCGCACCTCGTTCATTTGTTCATCCGTCAATCCTAGCTCAGGCAGTTCAGTGGTATTCATGGCTTTAGGTTGGTGTTCGCTTTCATGCGAAAAGAGGTATCCCTGTGAAAGGGTTCAATCCCCCGATGTCAACCGCCCATTCTCAACACTCTAGCAGAGGGCCGTCTGGGGGCCTAACTCCCGTAGCTGCTGCTGCATCAGTGGGATTTTAGATATTCGTAGCCTTTGAGTGCCTGCTCCGTTGTGAGCTTCGGCCTGCTCCAAATGGAAACTGCTCTGGCCTTCTTCACTGGAGTAGTCGGCTGTGGCACGCTGATATGTCCTCAACTTACCCAGGAGTAGAGCGCTTTCTTCCTTCAATATTCAATCTTCTTGAACCCAGATCCAAGAAGCATAAGAGGGATGCGTCTTCGAAATGTGATTCGTTGAGGATTATCCAGTTTTTAGTTTTCTACCATACGAAGTTCAGAATCAGCAAAACGATTCCAGCCAACAGAAGCAGAGTGATCGATGCCGTAAAGCTTAAAGGAAGCTTATCCCGAAACAGTTTGAACTTTAGTTGCTCGTCAATCCAATCAATTTGCTGCTGCCAAAAGAACTTGTAGTGCGCATACCAGTCGCTGAACAACATCTGACCGCTTAAGCACATCTGATTGTATTCATCCTGGAGATCTGAGAGTTGGTTTTCGAATTTTGATAAATCAACCTCATTTGAAGCTTTCACCTGATAATAAAGCGCCTTCACTCGATTGAATAAACCTGTCAATTTACGACCAACCTCGGAATACTGATCCTTTTTGTGATCCCACGTGCTGATCCTAAACCCGAGCACACCAAGAATGATGCATGCAGCGGAGAAATATTTCTTTGCACTGAAGTCAAAGAGTAGGAAAAAAAGGCCTAAACTGAACGTGAGGAAACTTATTGAGCCAGGCATCTTTGCCGCAATATCATACGTTGCGAAGTGCTTTTTCGCTCCATAGCCGACATTATAGCCAGTTTCCGCGATGTGTTTGAGAAGATCAGGTTTTGTCATCGTCGGCTTGAATTGGAACGTGAATTCGATCTTTAGCCACGACTACTCCATCTTTGATCGCGTAGCACTCAACAACATGGTCACCTCGAAAATTAGTGGATTCGGTTCGACGCATACTCCCAGTATCTGTCATGATCTGTCCCCGGACACAATCGCGCCGCTTAGCAATTTCACCGCGATTGAGGACCTTCCATTTGATTTCAAATGGACTAGGGACTGTTATTTCCTTCACCCAAAACTCAAGCTTTTTGTTAGCTAGCAAGGGTGTTCGATTTGAGATCATTTCGCGGAGCAAATGCATACGATAGCCGCTTTGGCGAACTTCACAATCGATCCGCAGTGTGAAGCGAATATCAACCGGGTAGGTATTTTCGATAAATTCCTCCGTGTTTCGCCAAAATGGTTCCAATCTCGCTTCTGCCTTTTCCACAAATTCATCTTTATTTGCAGGAAATACTCGGCCGAAGACTTTGCGCCATTTCTCGTTCGCGCCTTTGGATTTTTCCGCTTCAATTGCCGCCAAGCAAAGTTTGTATGCCTTTCTGGCCTTCCTTTGAAACTTGCGCCGGACTTTTACACGCTGGCGGCTACCAGGCGCTGCATAATAATCTTGGTCTTCTAGCTGTGCAAGAAAGGCAAAAAAGTCGCGGCTAAGCCAATCAAAGTAGAGGTAACTTTTTGTGTCATACTCTTTTGTTCCGGCCAAGAAATTAAAAGCGAGCGTGTCAAGAAGTAGGCCGCCCATCTCTAAGCCATGTTTGTTCTTCCAAGCGCGCGCCATTTTGCAAAGCTGCTTCAGGTTTAGATTCTTCTCGTTGTCGAGCTTGGAAACGGCTTCCATCTCCTCTCGTGGCTTTGTGATTTTCCAGCTTCCGTCTCCTTTGGTGTCTGGATATTTATAGCTTCCATCTTCTTGTTCGAAAACGGGTTGCACCTCAACGTGAAAGTCGTCATAGGTCACGCACACAACTAGCCGATCAACCCGCACTTTTGTTGCGCGATACCGTCCCTGTATTGCATCGCGGGCGTGTTGAAGAAGCTTATACTGCCCTCCGTTGCTATAACCGTCCCAAGCCGACTTCGGCATGATATAGAGCATATCCAGATCTGAAATGCCATTAATGCCTGTATTCCGGCCAAATGAGCCCACTTGAAGAGAATTTGCTGTCTTTGATTCGGTATCGCGGAAACGCTTGTTCAGTGCAGCAGTTAACTCTCCATACCTTAAGCTAATCGTATCCCTGTTTTGAATAACGAGGTTGGAGAGAAAATTACTAAACATCTCGGCAACTGTCATATTTTAAAGCAAATTGAGGTTCGAAATGTCTATGTTATAACTCACCTGTTTCGGTTGCAGTCTGGCGGAATAGAGAAAGGTGAAGCTGAGCAAATGAGATTGAGAAGGAGTCCTATAATTTCATTTTTTTTCGGCGCAGCGCTCCGAACCATTCAACGGCAGCGTCTTCGACGATCGATTCGGCAAGACATTGAAGGTAAAGTGGAATCAGTTAGCTGAACAGTACTTCCAAAAAAGGACAAGCGCGAACGCCCCACTCATTATAATGACTGCCCAAAAACCCTTCGCATTTCCGAAACCAAATATACTCAAACTGTTTTGTTCGCGTTGGTTCTCGATTTTCTGATCGACTGCGTCCCTCGCTTTAATGTTCTCCATGTTTTGTTTCGTTTTTTTTGCATCACTGAACTGCGATACGTTTTTAGCACTAACGCTCTTCATGTTTTGTTCTGGGCTATTCATAATTTATTTGGTTACGCGTTGGCGGGTGAAGCATAAATAACTTGGGTTATATTTCCAAAAATACTGCGAATATTATCCATGTTCTGATGGACCACATTGCGAGGTCCAAACGCCGCAGACTGGGAGCTTTGCCAGATTCTTTCTCCCCATTCCCGACGCAACCGGAATCCTTCACGCGTGCTTCGTTGCTTGATCGCGAAGACAAGTGCATCACGAGCAGACATCTCTTCAACGGCAAGCGCTAAAGAGGATGTTTCATGAGGGTAAAATGATCCGAAATCACTAAAATCATATCCGGCGTCCGGTAGCTTCAAGATATCAACCAAATCGCGATAGGCACGCCGGGCGAACTCAATTTTCTTGAGATCATTACTCGCAATTGTTTTCTCAAGAGCAGCAAGCCTTCCCGGCGAGGCGATATAGACCGCAGGAGCTTTTTTTCGCGCGTAATTGTTCGCATAGCCTGCGTAGCAAAGTCCCCGGAACGTGAAAAGTGCAAAGGGAATCAAAATTGGGTCGAGGTTTTGTTCGATCGCGACCTCGGTGAACATTTCATAGTCGTGGTGGCCAACCGTGTAGGCCCATGGCAATTTCAGTGATATAAGGTTATCTCTCTTTTCATGGTCTGTAGTGGAAGCGCCAATCAGCCTACACGTGCTTTTTGCGATAGCTCGCAATTCGAGATGGGAGTGTGGAGCGAGCCCCTCTCGTTCAATCAGTGGATCACGACTGGAGTTTTTTATCACGCGCAAAAATTCTTCCAAGTCCGGGGGGATGCTTCCGAGTGAACAACTCCAATCCATTAAGATGCAATCATAAAGCACGAGATGGTGTAAGAACTCCAAAAAATGGAAGCGGTCGTCAGCAAGCTTGTAGTTCCGATCCCACGGCTCCCTTGGTTTCAGATGCACACCACGGTAAAAGCGCGAGGCACCGTGCACAACTGCTGCGTCAACTACTGCTATAGCGTTCTTCATGATCTAGAGGCCATTCTTCTCCAGTCTCAACTCCCCTCTCAGCAGCTTCGGCAGCAGCGTGTCGCGCAGGGTAGCGAGGATGTAGTCGGCTCGGAGGGGGTGGCGGAAAGTGTCGGGGTGTTTCTTGCTTATGGCGGACTCGATGCCACGGGTGGCAATCTATGAGTCCTTGGGGGCATCTGTGCGTTTCGAGGGCATTGGAAGTGGATGAACTGGGTAAGCGAGCGGAAGGCGTTTCCAGGAAGGAATGGATTACAAAAGCGAGCCTCGGTGCGGTTGGCAAGAACGATGCGTGTGAAATGCAAGATTTCTACTGCGGATGATGCCGAGTCGCTGAAGTGCAACCTAGGTGGCTGGTTGGGGCTGTTGATGGTTGATCGTGGATGGTTGAAGGTTTTCAGAGTCCTGTGCGGAGGCTTTTGGGCTGAGTGAATCAGCTTTTCTATCAACAATCAGCCATCAGCGATCAACTCAGACTGGCAGATGGTTGATGGTTTGCGGAGCCTTTTGCGGGGCTATTGAGCGAAGCGGATTTGCTTTTTCAGCCGCGCGGGAGATGAAGACGGCGGGCAGGAGTGCCCACGCTCCCTTTGATGGACCCCATCAACAATCAACTATCAGCGATCAACTCAGACTGGCAGATGGTTGATGGTTTTCAGAGCCTTTTGCGGGGCTATTGAGCGAAGCGGATTTGCTTATTCATCAGCGCGGGAGATGAAGTAGGCGGGCAGGAGTGCACGCGCTCCTTTTCTGGGGAGCCATCAACCATCAGCCATCAGCGATCAACCTTCTTCCGTCCGCCACCAACGACAGGGGGCGTAAATAAGACGTTGCCACGCTGAACCCACGCCCTAACATCAAACCCATGGAGGAAGCACTCCCAAAAGAAATCACCGAAGAAATGGTCAAAGAGGCGTCTGGCTCTTTGCCAACGCGCAAGACGCTGATCGAGCGTCTGGACAACTGGAGTGATTGGTCGAG
>JAIXVB010000715.1 GCA_027483245.1 Verrucomicrobiaceae bacterium
GTGAGGCTCTTTTGTTTCACCTGCATCTGCTGCCAGTGGGCCTCACAGGCGGCCTTTTCATCGGCGCTGGGGGAGCGATTGAAGGTGAGCTGAAAGAGGTGATCGAGGGCGTGATCCGGCTGTTCTCTCAAGACCCGACTTGCCAGGGCGAGGGCGCGATCATAACTGGCCTGGCCATTGAAGAGGCTGAAGACCTGCGGGGTGACGGTGGAGACCTCGCGCGCTTCACAGGAGAAGTCAGGGCCGGGTTCGTTGAAGACCTCCATGAAGGGGTCACGCAGCCCACGGATCTTCAGCGCGTAGAGACTGCGCCGATGCCGCTGCTCAGGCCGTGCATTGGGAACCCAGGCGGCGGCAAAGGTGCCCATGACCTGACGTGGCTGCATGGCGACCTCGATGTTGATCTCCGGGCGATTCGGGATGCCGCCGAGGGTGCGATTGAGCTCGCCCGTGACACTGAGCATGGCGTCCCGCAGTTCCTCGGCACTCAGACGGCGAGGCTGAAAGCTGCGGTAGGGGGAGGCTGCCGTTTGGCCTGCTGGAGGAGCGGAGGAGCCAGCTCGGCGATAGGCAGCGCTGGACATGATCACGCGATGCATGGCTTTGATCGACCAGCCCTTTTCCACCAGCGTCGCCGCGAGCCAGTCGAGCAGTTCCGGGTGCGTGGGTTTCTTGCCTGTGCCACCGAAGTTGTTCGGGTTTCCCGCGATGGCCTGCCCGAAGTGCCAGAGCCACAGGCGGTTCACGATGGCCCGCGTGGTGAGCGGATTCTCAGGGCTGGCAATCCACTGCGCCAAGCGGCTGCGACGCCCCTCGATCGAGTCAGGAAACTCGACCGCTCCTAGCACCGAGAGCACGTTGGGCTGAACCGGAGTTGTGGGCGAAAAGGGATCGCCCCCGCCCAGGATCGCGGTCTGCTCCAGCTCACCTTCGGTGAGGCGAGCGTCAGGCATGCGCTGGGGTTGATTCACACTGGTGATCTGCGGCGTACGGCCATTGTACACGCTGAAAGCGAAGGGCTCGTAACGCTCCATCTCCCACTTGAGGCGCTCCAGGCCTTTGCGAGCGACGCGCTCATTGCCATAGTCCACGGGCTCGAACCCGACGAGCTTCGGCGGATACTGATCCTCCGGCAGGCCCTGCTTTTGCAAGGCCCCGCGTGCCACATCAAAGACGCCCGTGAAGTCACGTTTGCCTTTCTTCCCCTTGCCGCCCTGCGCGATGAAACTGCGAGCGGAGGCCACGGCCTGATCCCAGGCGGCAGGATCACGTTTCTTCTCCACGAACCACTTCTGCGCGTTCACCAGCAGCTTGTCATCCAAGGTCTTCAGCATGGCCAGATGCTCCATGCGCCGAACTTCCAGATGCTTGCGCTCCTCAAACCCGTCCGTGTTTTCCTCCGGCAGAAAAGGCGCGGCACGCTCCGCGAGCTGAGTGGTGCTGAAGCAGGCCTGCATGGCGTAGTAGTCATGCGTGGGGATGGGATCGAACTTGTGATCGTGACAGCGCGCGCACTGAAGAGAGTGCGCGAGAAAAGTCTCCCCCACACTGTTGGTCACATCATCGAGGAAGCGCTGGCGGGCGATCTTTGCCACCTCCATGCCGGTCAGTTCCCACGGGCCCATGCGCAGAAAACCTGTGGCAATGAGCTGCTCAGGATCATTCGGCTTCAGCTCATCTCCCGCGATCTGTTCCTGGACGAACTGATCAAATGGTTTGTCGGCATTGAAGCTGCGGACCACGTAGTCGCGATAACGCCAGGCATTGCCGCGCTCGTAATCATTGGCGAAGCCGCTGCTGTCGGCATAACGGGCCACATCCAACCAATGACGGGCCATGCGCTCACCGTAGTGAGGAGACTCCAAAAGGCGGTCGATCAGCTTCGCATAGGTCTCGGGGGCGGCCTGGGTTCTCTGCATCTCATTCACAAAGGCCTCCACCTCCCCCGGTGTCGGCGGCAGGCCCGTGAGATCAAAGGTCGCACGGCGAATGAAGGTGCGGGCATCGGCCGGTGGGGCGGGATCTGGAACCGCAAGCAACGCATCCACCGGATGCACACCGTCCGCCTTTCGGACCTCCGGTTTCCGCACCGGTTGATAGGCCCACAAGGCCTCAGGCTGATAACGACGCTCGGCCCATTCAGGCGACAACGCACCGGTCGTCTTCACCTGGATGCCATCCTCCGCGCTCCACTTGTCCGCACTGGCTTTGGCAATCGCCGTGCGCTTCGTTTCATCGGGCCAGGGAGCCCCGTGACTGATCCAATCCTTGATCCAGCTCACCTGCTCCGTCGTGAGTTTGTCGGCCTCTTTCGGTGGCATGGCCTCCCAATCTTCATGCGTGCGAGTGATCGCCAGGAAGAGCGGGCTTTGCTCAGGCTTGCCCGGCACTAGAGAGGTCACCTCGCTCTCGCCGCCCTTGAGGGTGCTCGCCAGCGTGCGCATGTCGTAGTCACCCTTGATCTTCTGGTCGTCATTGCCGTGACAGGCGAGGCATTTCTCCTGGAACAACGGCCAGACGCGCCGAACAAAAAGTGCCTCAGCATCCTCTGCCTGGAGCGCAGTAGCAGTAAAGAAAGCCAGAAAGACGGCGCGGAACATCATGACGAGAGAACGAAGCGTGAAGCGCGACATTTCTTCCCGATTCACCCAAGATCAAGACTCGATGGGCGGCGGCATTTCACTCCAGCGAATGTTGCGTCGGATGCCGACGACGTGGAAGAAACGGTCGGAGTCCTGAATGAAGTCTTTGGCATCCAGCTTCAGGCCTTCAGACACGAGTCGGGCTCGTTGCACCGCTCGCAGCTCAGCATCCATGTTCGGACTCAAACGAGCGTCTGCACTGACCACCCGGTGCCAGGGCAATCTCTGCGCTTCCTCCTCCGTCAATCGACTCATAACCATGGCCACGTGACGGGCCTGCACATTCATGTGAACGGCGATGCTGCCATAGGTGGTGAACTTGCCTTCTGGGATGAGCCCGACCAGCCGGATCACCTCTTCTCGGATGCGCATGAACGCGATGGATTTTGCTTTGGCCATGAGGCGGAGCGGGCACGATGTGCATTGCAGCCTACTCAGGCAAGTGGCTTGTGCCAAACGACGGTTCAACGCAGCTTCATCCCGCCTAACGAGTGAGAGGAAAGCTCCTTGCGGGAACTGCCGCCGGACACGCACGATCATGTCCTGCTCATCTGCAACGATGTGGTGACGTCATCGCTGATCCCAAGACTGGAGAATCATAGTCAACCCTACATGGCACGATTCATCAGACCAAAATCTCGCGGATCACATGGCCTTCCACGTTCGTTAGGCGACGCTGCACGCCATTGTGCTCAAAGGTGAGTCGTTCATGATCCAGCCCCAGCAGATGCAGGATGGTGGCATTGAAGTCGTAGAGCGGATGCACATCCTTGACCGCCTTTTGGCCCAGTTCATCGGTCTCCCCACAGCTCACGCCGGGCTTCACTCCTGCGCCCGTCATCCAGCAGGTGAATCCATCTGGATTGTGGTCGCGACCCTTCGCCCCTTTTTGGAAGAAGGGCATGCGACCAAACTCGGTGCACCAAACGACCACCGTGTCTTGCAACAGTCCGCGTTGTTTGAGATCACGGATCAAAGCCGCCGCGGGTTGATCCAGGATCGGCGCATGCACATCGTATTGTTCCTTCAGCGCATTGTGACCATCCCAGTTCAGCTTACCACCGCTGGCATAGGCCCCATTGAAGAGCTGCACAAA
>JAIXVB010000290.1 GCA_027483245.1 Verrucomicrobiaceae bacterium
GGCAGCGGTGGCATGGCGAGATTCCAGGCGCGGCCGCTGACTTTCACCGGACCTGCCAGTCCATGCATGACGATGCGTGCGGCGATCTCAGGTTTGCCCAATACCCATTCGCTATCGACCAGAGGGGGTGCGAGACCATCCAGACCAAAGCCATGCGACTGATGGCAGGCGGCACAGAGGGTGTTGAAGACGACCTTGCCTTTCTCAAATTGTGCCAGTTGTGCGGTGTTCAGCGGTGTGATCTTCGGTGGCTTCGGCGCACCCGGTTTGCCGGGCCAAGCAAGACGTGTTTGAATCGTGGCCAGCGATTTGGCACTGGCGGACTGAGTGACTTGTGTTTTGAGCTGACTGAGTGAGGCCGGCTCCGATTCCAACCACAGGGTTTTGGCAGGTTTTGGGTTCTTCGATTGTGTGTCGGCGGTGGTGGACAGTCCTTTCAGCAAGCTGATCTGAAGAGGGCTGTTCGCTTTTTGCTGGCTGGCAAGACTGAGCAGTTCTTCAAAGGGTTGGGCTTTTCCGGCGAGTGCGACCAAACCAGCCAGTGCCTGAAGGGTGGGGGTGATGTGCCCCTGGTTGGCAGGCGTGCTCTTCGCGGCCAGCAGACGAGCGAAAGCCACTTCCTTACCACGCAGACCTGTGAGTGCTCCTTCTGAAATCAGCGTGCTTTTGCCATGACGTGCGAGCAAATCGACCGTTGCGGCATCTGCTTCAGGCAGATTGAAGGAGGTCAGTTTGATGGCGAGTTGAGCCAAGACCAGCGTGTCAGATTCTTCGGTGATGGCGAGCAACTCAGGCAGAAGATCGCGCGGAGCCACACGCACGGCAGCGGCGCGAACTTGGAAGTCAGGGTCTTTCAAAGCGGTGCGCAGAAGGGCCGGGGAAAAAGCGCCCAAGCCGTCGAGCGTCCACAGCGCGTGCAGTCGGGTGAGCGCCTTGGCGGTTGGCGAAGTCAGCAGCTCACTCAGCAGAGGAACCGCGGTGGCATCGCCCGACTCAACCAACAAACGCTGAGCGGCATCGCGCACCCAACCATTGGCATGAGAGAGCTGCTGCACACGAGCGCTGGTTTCTTTTGCCAGCTTCACAGCAGTCGGAGGAGTTTCCGTGTCGGGCACAATGCGCCAGATGCGGCCTTGATTGAAGGGCTGCTCCAGTTTCCGCGCCTTGATGTTGGCGATCAGGTAATGCGTGAGGAAACTCTGGTGCTGAATGATGCCGCGATACATGTCCACCAGATAGAGTGCTCCTTCGGGGCCGTTGGTGGCTTGCACGGGGCGGAAACGCTCATCGGTGGAGGTGAGGAATTCTTGACCTTTGGCGGTGTTCGTGGCGGTCACTTTGCCTTGGCTTTCGCTGAGGGTGAAACGTTTCAGCAAATTGCCACAAGGCTCAGGAACAAAGGCGTTGCCGCGATAAGGGGCAGGGAACAAATCGCCACGATAGATGAGTGCTCCGCAGGTGCCGGTGGGTTTTGCCAGCGTGCCATCGGCGCGCAGTGTTTTGGCATCGTAACCACGATTCACACCCGGTGTGGGATGCGAGGGATAGATCGTCTGATCGGGCGCGACCTTAGCATTCACACTGGTGGCATTGCGCAGCAGCGGGTTGCGAGTGAAAGCTTCCGTGGGCAGCAAGTCGGCACGCAGCATGTCGGAGTTGTAGTTGAAATAGAGACGACCGACATCGTCTTGGCACAGCCCGTATTGTCCACGCCCGAGCCCCGTGTCACGCTGCCAGACTCCGCCACGCAGTTTGAAACGAGCGCTGTATCCCGCGCTCCAGATGGCATTGTCCATCGTCCAGGTGGGCGTGTTGGCCATGTGCTCGGGTTGACCGCCGAGGATGCCATAATCGGTGGCGACGATTTCTTTCACATCGGCTTTGCCATCGCCATCGGTGTCTTTGCAGAAGAAGAGATGCGGAGGCACGGCGATCAAAGCCCCTCCGTTCACGGCCAACACCGAACGTGGCATGACGAGGTCATCCAAGAAAGCCGTGGCCTTGTCCATGCGACCGTCGCCATCGGTGTCTTCGAGAAGTGAAACGCGCCCGAGCGGTTCCTTTTCGACCGTGCCTGGGAGATCACGCATGTAACCGCGCATCTCAACGACGTAGAGTCGGCCTTGGTCATCAAAGCTAATCGCAATCGGGGCCTCAATCATGGGTTCGGCCGCGACCAATTCGATGCGGAAACCGGGTTCGATTTTGAAGGTCTTCAGGGCCTCTTCCGGCGTCAGCGGCACGGGAGGTGGCAGATCAAATTTGATCTCGACTTCTTGGGGGCCTGCATTGCCCTTGTTTAAAGCGTGGCCGAGGGTGGCAAAGGCAAGGGCAGACGTGGTGAGGAGGATTCGATGAAGAGCAGACATCATTGGCAAAAGGGGAAAGAGGACTTCGGTGACGGAAGAAGCGATCTTTCAGCCAGAATGCCCACGGATTGACCAAACGGTGGGTATTTGGAACTTTTTGACCCCGTTTGCGGAATTCACGCGGCTGAATCCGACACAGCTTTTGCTGCGAAGGCGGGTGCAAGCGCCACGTTATAAAGCGCCACCGATCGACCTTGGCGTTGCCTATTATGAAACCCACCCTGCTTACCTTTGTCTTTTCTCTGGCCTTGAGCATGCCAGGCCTCTTGGCTGCATCCTCGACCCCGAATGTGCTGGTCATTGTCGCCGATGATTTGGGGTATGCGGATGTAGGATCTCAAGGTGGTAAGGCGGTGCCAACTCCGCATTTGGATGCTCTGGCTTCTCGCGGCGTTCGTTGCACGGCTGGTTATGTCTCTGCCCCCTATTGCAGTCCCTCGCGTGCGGGGTTTCTGACAGGACGAGCACAGACACGGTTTGGTCATGAGTTCAATCCTCATGTCGGAGATGAAACGAAGCTCGGCTTGCCGTTGGAAGAGCGCACCATCGCCGATCATCTCAAGGCTGCTGGATCCAAGACCGGGTTGATTGGCAAGTGGCATCAGGGTTTTAGCCCAGCGCATCATCCGCAGTCGCGCGGGTTTGACGAATACTTCGGATTTCTCGTCGGGGGGCACAATTTCATCCTGCACAAAAAGGCCGAAGCGCACTTCGGTTCGGCGCATTCTCACGACATGATTTATCGAGGGCGCGAAGTGCAAAAGCTAGACGGTTACACGACTGATTTGTTCACGGATGAGGCGTTGTCTTTCATGAAAAGGCAGGGAGAGAACCCCTGGTTTCTTTATCTGGCCTACAATGCCGTTCACACGCCGCTGGAAGTGCTCGAGAAACATCGGGCGCGTATCCCGGCTGAGGTGACCGATCCTGCACGAGTGGGTTATCTGTCCTTGCTCATCGGTCTCGATGACTCGGTGGGACGTTTGCTTGCGGATCTGCGTTCCAGTGGGCGAGATCAGGACACGCTGATCTTCTTTTTCAGTGACAATGGGGGTTCGGGGCGCAAGCCTTTTCTGGCCTACAACACAGGCGTGAACACACCGCTGAGAGGTGATAAAGGGCAGACCCTTGAGGGAGGAATCCGTGTGCCCTTTTTTGTTTCTTGGCCTGGCCAACTGCCCGCGGGAAAAGTTTATGACGAGCCTGTGAGCACGCTCGACATTTTGCCCACCGCGCTGGCCGCCGTCGCCGCGAAACCCATCACTGATTCTCTCGAGGGCGTGAACTTGCTGCCGTATCTGCGTGGTGAAAAAACCACCGCTCCTCATGAGGCTTTGTTTTGGCGATTTGGTCCGCAGAAAGCCATCCGCCAGGGGAATTGGAAATTGGTTCAATGGCGTGATTTTGAGAGCAAGCAAAACTCAGCCTGGCAGCTCTACGATCTCTCCCAAGATGTGAGTGAGCAGAAGGATCTCGCCGCACAACATCCCGAGCGTGTGACGGCGCTGAGCCAAGCTTGGACAACCTGGGATGCTCAGAACGTGGCTCCGCTCTGGCATGGCAGTCCGAATGAAGATCCAACCGCCCCCGAAAAACCACGCAAAAAAGCCAAATGAAGTTTTTCACTCGCTGCTTGGTAGAGATGAAACGGCTGCTCATGCTGGCCTGGATTTTGGGCGGAGTGACCGTTGCCTGGGCACAGCCTCCCAACTTCGTTTGGATCATTGCCGATGACATGTCGCCTGACATCGCTGCCTATGGAGCGAAGGGCGTGGAGACTCCCAACCTGGACCGACTGGCTTCGCAAGGGCGAAGATACACGCGGGCTTATGCCACAGCTCCTGTTTGCAGCTCCTCACGATCCGCCTTCATCTTGGGTTGTTATCAGACAACGACAGGCCTGCACGCGCATGATGTGGAAAGGCCGCAGCCATTGCCTTTGCCATATCGTCATCTGCCAGGCCTCTTGCGAGAAGCGGGCTGGTTTGTGACCAATGCCCATGCGCCCGGCGAAAAGCCCAAAAAAAGCGCCGCCAAAACGCACTACAACTTTGCTCATCGCTCCGAGGACATGTTTGATGGGGATGACTGGAAGAAGCGCAAACCCAACCAACCGTTCTTCGCTCAGTTCCAGATTCATCAGCCGCATCGCCCCTTTCCCGTGCCTGAGGTTTTTGATGCCAAACGTTTGGCGGAGATCCAACTGCCTGCCCATTACCCGCAGCACCCACTGATGTTGCGGGATTGGTATGCCTACCTGCGCAGTGTCGAAATCGTGGATCAACGCGTGGGTTTGATCCTGCGAGACTTGGAAGAGGCAGGTGAATTGGAAAATACGATCGTCATGTTCTTCGCCGATCATGGCCGCCCGATGCCTTGGGGAAAACAATGGTTAGGTGTGGAAGGTTTGCAGGTGCCTCTGATCATTCGCGGTCCCCAAGTGACTGCGGGAGGCAACGAGGGGCGACTGGTGAGCTTGATTGATTTGGCTCCCTCCATGCTCGAGGTGGCAAAGTTGCCGGTGCCTTCTTGGATGGAAGGTAAGCCTCTCTTGGGGAGCGATTTTCCCA
>JAIXVB010000525.1 GCA_027483245.1 Verrucomicrobiaceae bacterium
ATTCCGATACGCATAAGCGGGATACGAAGGGACGTTGGAAATGGGGGTCGTGAACTTGGACTCAGGCCTTCCACCAGTCCTGCGGCTTCTCCCAGGGCGAGCGCGTCTCGTTGTCATCCCGGTGTGTTTCATCCGCATTTTGAATGACCTTTTCCTCATCACTCTCGGCCAGTTCCATGAGCAGCTGCACATGCGGCTCTGGGCGTGTGGTGCGCCGCCAGATCTGCCATGCCACCACCGCAAAACAGCCGAGAAGGAAAAAGAAACAGCAGAGCGTGGCGATGACAAACCAATCCATGGCCGCGGTGTTCGACGCATGCTGGAGCTTCCCTGTATTTTGCAAGTAGGTGGGAAAGGCGAGCAAAAGGTTCATGCCGGGAAGAGTTTAGATTTTTAGCGCCAATCGAGCCAGATGTCTTGACGAAATGACAGGCTTCTTTACGAATCGCGCCTCCATGAAGAACCTACTGTTAGCTCTCTCCTGCCTTTTTCTGACCCAATGCAACAGCATCCAGGTAACCCCTGTGTCGAGCGGAACCTCGATTCAAAAGGTGCACATCGTGCGCAATGACAAGGTGCACATGTCAGGCATGCTGCCAGAGATCGAAAAGCAGATTCAGGCCATGGGCTACTCCACAGAGATCGTCTCGGCACCACCTGCTGGCAATGCCCACTACTTGACCTTCAGCGCCAACTGGCGCTGGGACATGGCGATGTATCTGTCTTATTTCAAAGCCACTCTCCATGAAGGACCCAGCATCATCGGCACCTGTGAATATGATACAGGGGCGGGTTATGACCTGGGCAAATTCGGCCATACAGACGAGAAAATCAGACCCGTCTTGCTGCAGCTCTTTGGCAAACCGGTGCCCAAGGTCAAAAAGACCCCGCAATCGACGAGCCTGCGCTGATCGAGCCCAACTCAAGCTCCCTCGTCGAAAACCAAGCGCATTGGGATCATGCTGGAGAAGCTGAACCCGTGTTTGGAGAAAAAGGCCTGAGACTCGGCGCTGATCTTGTCCGTCAGCAGGGTGATGCGGCGAAAATGCTTCTCACGCGCGAACTCGAGCGCGTGCAGGAGCAATTTCCCACCGTAGCCCTGACGGCGATGCTGCGGATGCACGATGACGTCTTCCATCAGGATCACCAACCCGCCCTCGGCGGTGCTGATGGTGAAGAGCAGGTTCACCATGCCGATGACCACGTGATCCGTGCGCAGCACAAAGATGCGCCCCCGGTTGGGTTGCTCCAAGATGAGCCGGAGACCATGTTCCTGCTTGGATTTGTCAGGGCGGAAGTCCTCTTCCTCACTGAACAGCGCCACCAGCAGCTCAACGAGCTGTGGCATGTCTTCAATGGTGGCCGGTTCAATGCGCGGCTCGCTGTCTAAATGAGGCATCGCTTCAATCTTAGCCACTGCCATGCCAATCGCAACGGAAGGAAATCTGAAGCGCAAAATCGGTCCTCAAAAGAATCCTTATCGCACAGTCATACCCGTCGCGGCGGGAGAGACTCTGACCGGGCTCAGGGCTTGGCCGGATCTGCCTTCCAGCTCATGCAGCGAAAAGGGTGATCGTCGATCAAGTTCCCCTGCACCCCGAGCAACTTGTCCGCGTGATAAAACTGCACTCCGACATAGGAATACACGGGGATGAGGGCAGCCTGATCACTGACCAGCCGCTTTTCCGCCTGTTGAAAGAGGCTGTTGCGCCGCTGGATGTCCGGCTCACGTGCGGCCTCGCCAATGAGCGCGTCATACGAGGTGTCGGCATAACCCATGCGATTCTGGCCATTGGCGCTGGTGAAGAGGTCGAGAAACGTGCTCGGATCATTGTAATCCCCGACCCAACTGGACCGGCAGAGGTGATAATCCAGCTCGCGCATGGACTTGAGCCAGACTTTTTGCTCCTGCTTCACCAGATTCACCGTCACGCCCAGGTTTCCCTGCCACATGGCTTGCAGTTCGATGGCGATGTTTCGCTCAATCGGCAGTGGGATGTAGAGATACTCGACACGAGGAAAACCTTTGCCGCCCGGGTAACCCGCCTCGGCCAGCAATTGCTGGGCGCGTTTGACGTCATGATTCAGGCCTTCGGGGGGCTCGTAGCCCTGACCGGTGCCCTTCGGTGTGATGCCCTGGGCCACGGGTTCACCGAGTTGGGTGATCTTTTCCACGATCCGTGACTTTTCCAAAGCCAGCGCAAAGGCCTGACGCACCCGTGGATCATTGAAGGGCGGACGTGTGTTGTTGATGCGGATGAACCAGGTGCCGAGAAACGGCCCCGTGTGAAACCAGGGCTGCTGCTTCAGTTTCTGCGTCAGTGTCGGCGGCACCATGCCTTTATCCATCATCAGATCACACTGGCCGGTGTGGAAGTAAGACAGAGCCGTGTTCGCATCCTGCACCGGCTTCACCTCGACCGTGCTCAACTTCACATTCGCCGCATCCCAGTAACGCGGATTTTTGCGCAGGCGGATGCGATCATCCAGCCGCCACTCTTCCAAAACATACGCGCCATTGCTGACGATGCGGTCCGGTTTGATCCAGGCCGTGCCATGCTGCGCGATGGTCCGCAGCGGCACGGGAGACAGCGTGACAAAAGAACACAGGTCGATAAAGTAGGGTGTGGGATTTTCCAGCTGCACCTCCAGCGTCTGTGCATCCAGCGCACGCACACCGACCTTGGCGAAGTCCTTCTCCCCCCCCTCCGTGAAGGCCTTGGCCCCACGAATCACGTGCATCAGTGTGGCGTAATCCGCGCCCGTTTGGGGATCGAGAGCCCTCTGCCAACTGGCGACAAAATCCTGCGCCACGACCGGCTGGCCATCCGTCCAGGTGGCACCCGCGCGCAGATGGAACACGTATGTTTTTTTGTCCTCAGAGATCTCCCAGCGCTCCGCCATGCCCGGCTCGGCACGACCTGCCACCGTCACACGGCACAGGCCTTCAAAAAGCGAGGTCGCCAGGCGCATGGAAACCTGATCCGTCGTCAACGCGGGATCGATCGTCTCCGGCTCGGCACTCTGGATGAAAACAAGGTCCGCCCGCTCCCGCTCGGGTGAGCAAGCGACCAAGCCCAAGATCGCAGACAAAAGGAACCATCGGAGAGCACAACGCATCCTCCAGACTGCATGGAAGTGAAGATGTGCGCAACATTCACCCTGCCGCATCGTTTTCCCGCGCCCATGAAATTCACCACGACTCTGTTTCTCGCGCTCGCCACGCTCACTCAAGCGGCGGATCAACCCCTGCTCGCCCTGCCGGGGGAGGTCATTTTTGAAAGCAAACTCGACGCAGCTCCTGCCGCGCCCTGGAAAGCCGCCAAGGGCCAATGGCAATTGCACGAAGGCGTGATGCGTGGCTCCGAACTCGCGGCGGACAAACACGGCGCCGTCACGCGTCTGCCCAACAAGCTCACCGACTTCATCCTGGAGTATGAGTTCAAGTTTGAAGGTGCCCGCACCACCAGCCTGTCCATCAACGCCGTGAAAGATCACATGGCCCGCATCAGCATCACGCCCAAAAGCATCACCATTCAAAAGGACGACAACGACCATGAAGGCCCTGACAAAGCAGTGATCTTTGCCCGCCTTCCCGCCGAACTCGCCCCTGGCACTTGGCATAAAGTCCGCCTGGAGATGGTGGGGGATGTGATGCTGGGTCAGGTGGATGACGTCACCGCTTGGGGCAGCGACGCTCTCTTCAAAACAGCCAAGATGAACCCTGGATTCACCGTCGGTGGTGAGTCCGTGGATTTTCGCAATCTCAGCATCCGCGCCGCCACGCTGAATCCTGAATGGGAAACCGTGAAAGCAAACCTGCCGAAACCCGGCGAAAAGGTCATGGCTGCCCCAGCGAAGGGCAAAGGCAAAGGAAAGAAGAAAAAGGCTGAGTAAACCGGGCAGCTTGAGTTCAACGAGCGAGCGATCTTCACCCGATCGCTCGCTTTTTTTCGCTCAGGCATCCGCCACCAACCTGCCGATCACCGCTTTCGCCACCTCTTCCGGTGTGATCTTGGTCAGGCACTCGTAGTGGCCAAATGGGCACTCGCGTTTGAAGCAGGGACTGCACGGCACATGATGCCGAATGACGGTGTGGCGGTCTCCGAGCGGACCCGTCAGCACAGGCTCCGTGGAGCCAAACAAACTCACCGTGGGCACCTGAAGCGCACAGGCCAGGTGCATCGTGCCGGTGTCATTGGTCAGCAGCAGCTGACAACCGCGCAGATGGGTGATCAGCTCTGACATCTTGGTTTTCCCGACCAAGTTTGTGTGCGGAAGCTCACCGACCAAAGCCGAGAGTTGCTCTCCCATCGCCGCTTCTCCTGGGGCCCCAAAGAACACCCACTCGATCTCCGCACGCTCTGCCGAGACCTGTTTGATCACCTCCGCAAAGCGCTCCAAGGGCCAGCGTTTCGCCGGCCCGTATTCCGCGCCGGCACAGATGCCGATTTTCAGCCTTGCCCCCGGCGGACGCGTCACCGCTTCGGGTTCACGATTGAGGGCACCCTCAACCTCTGCGCCGCAACTGCGGGCGATGTGCAAGTAACGCAGCGTGTGGTGCAGCGGCGGGCCACTGACCTTGGGTTCCTTGATGGTCTGATGCAGGAACTTCGAGCGCAGGGAGCCTTTGTAACCGACCAAACGCGGGATGCCCGCCAGCCAAAACTCCAGGGTGCTGCGGGTCGAATTTGTCAGCAGGATCGCCGCATCAAATGCCACGCCACTGTCGCGAATGCGCCGCGCCACGGAGAACAGGCCTTCTTTGCCCGCCTTGCCAATGTAGAGATCCACCTCAGGCTGCGATTCCCAAAGTTCACGCAACTTTTCGGGGCCGAAAACGGTCAGTTTGAGATCTGGGCGACCCGCCTTCATCGCACGCACTGCCGGGAAGGCCATGCAGGCGTCCCCCAACCAGTTCGGCGAGCGCACGAGCAGGTGAAAAGGCTTCAGTTGAGCAGCACCCTGATTCGCCGGAAAAGCCACCCCGCGCTTGTAATGACGCAGCAAGAACTGCGGCTTCGGGGTCTTCCAGCGGTTGTGCACCCAGAACCAGTTCTCGGGTTTCCGCCGCACCATCTGCTCCACGTATTGATTCATCGTGGTGGTCAGTCTCTCCACCGTCGGTTTGGCCTCCTGAGTGTCCACGGGAGCTCCGCAAACCATGCGCCAGCGTCCGGGGGATTCGTCATAGATCGCCATCGGCATCAGCACTCCGCGACTGCGATGCGCCATCATTGCCGCGACCGGAGTTGTCGAAGCCAGACGACCAAAAAACGGGCACCAGATGCCGTGATCGCCCGCGTGCTGATCGACCAGCACCCCCAGGCAACCGCCCTCTTTCATGTGCTGCATCGGCCCTGCAAAACCATCCTGCCGATCAAACAGCGTGTAGCCCAACTTTTTCCGTCGGCGCAGCACCAGAGCGTTGAGGAAGGGATTTCTCAGCGGCTGATAAACCGTCGCCGGCTTGCGCCCAAACACGAACAGACTCGGCACCTGAGTCAGGATCTCCCAGCAGCTCAGATGGCAGACGAGATACAAAATCGGTCGGCCCTGACGCATGGCCTCATGCGTGTGTTCCAGGCCCTCCACCGTCACCCGCCGCTCCACCTCCGCTTGCGGCATCATGGGCAATTTGAAACCACAGAGCAAATTCGCCACGAGGGAAGCAAAGTGCTTCCGCGCGATGTCTTTGCGCCAGGCCTCGTCATGTTCTTCCCCAAAAGCGATGCGCAGATTGTTCAGCGCCAAACGCCGATACTTGCCCGCTGTGTAATAGCCCAGGGTGCCCAGAGCGCGGCCCAAATGGCAGACCATTTCCAGAGGCAGTAGCCAAAGCACCCCTTCAATGCAGCGGAAGGCCGCATACACCAGCCAGTGCAGCGCGAGTCGGAGAGGGGCATTCGGATTGGAGGCAGTCTTCGCCATTTAGCCTCTATGCCCCAGCGCTCCCAGGCACGCAACCCGTTCGGATGCATGGCAGAAACGCTGCTTGAGCATCGTTTCACTCGCCGCCACTTTCTTCCCCATGCGCTTCCTCACGCTCCTGCTCTGCCTTCCCACCCTTCTACTGGCCGCCCCACGCACGGAGCATGTCTTCATTTTCAGCTTTGATGGTGGCAATCCGACGATCCTCCAGCAGGCAGAAATGCCGAATTTCAAGCGCCTCGCCGCCGAAGGTGCGCACTCCTGGCAGGCCAACACCATCATCCCCTCCAAGACGCTCCCTTCCCACACTTCCATGCTCACGGGCGTGGACATCGCCAAACACGGCATCGACTGGAACGACTACTTCCCCCTGCGCGGTCTCGTGAAGGTGCCGACCGCCTTTGCCATCGCCAAAAGCGCGCGCCCTGAGCTCACCACCGCCCTTTTCTGCGGCAAGATCAAATTCCGCCACCTGTGGCTGAAGGGCTCCCTGGACACCTTTGATTGTGGCGGGCCCTACACCGATGCCCCGATCCCGGCCAGCGAGGAGAAAAAGCTCGTTCCCGCCCAGCAGGTCGCTGCTCAAGCGGTGCCCTACATTTTGGAAAAGAAACCCCAGCTCTGCTTCATTCACTTCCCCGACATCGACAGCGCCGGTCATAAAAACGGCTGGGGCAGTCCCGAACAGATGGAAGCCTTCAAAGTCTGCGACCAAGCCCTGGGGCAGATCCTCAACGCCATCCAACAGACAGGAATCCAAGACAACAGCACGCTCATCCTCAGCGCGGATCACGGCGGCAAAGACAAAAGCCACTTCGACCCCATCGTGAACAACACCACCATTCCCTGGATTGCCTGGGGCAAAGGCGTGAAAAAACAGCACGCCCTGCAGAAGAAAACCATCATGACCTACGACACCGCCGCCACTGCCCTCTGGCTGCTCGACATCCCCGCTCCCGCCCACTTCGACGGCGAACCCGTCGCGGAAGCCTTCGAATAAGAAGACAAGGAAAAGTTCGAGAGCGATCACTTTCTAGATGGGCACCACATGAAGAGGGAACCCTGACTCGAGCTGCTGTTTTCGTCATGCTAACCCAAGTATCCCCGACAGGAATCGAACCTGTATTTAGAGTTTAGGAAACCCTCGTTCTATCCATTGAACTACGGGGACGCAGGGGTTATCCGCGAAGTGGCTACAGTTCAGTGTTTGAGGGCAGGCTCAAGCGGGTTCTTTGGCTAAATTATTCCTGTTCATGGATGCTTCAACCCGCGAATCGGCCCCGCCTCTCTATCAAGAATTGGCGGACAAAATTGCGTTGTTGATCGAGCAGGGCGTGCTGCGTCCTGGTGAACGGGTGAGCTCTCTGCGCAAGGTGAGCCTGCAGTATGGGGTGAGCCTGACGACGACCATTCAGGCCTTCCTTCAGCTCGAGGATCGGGGACTGGTGGAGGCGCGACCGAAGTCAGGGTTCTTTGTTCGTCCACGCCTGAGCCCTAGCGCGCTGCGTCCCGTCAAACTGCGACGGGCACCCTCGGTGGTGACGGTCGGGGCGCTGCAATCGCGTCTGTTTGAGGCGGCCATGTTGCCCCAAATGATGCCCTTTGGCGGAGCGGTGCCCGCGGTGGAAATGCTGCCGATGGAGAAGCTGAATCGTCTGCTGGCCCAGGTGGCGCGACGTGCGGGCAGTCGTGGGGTGAGTTATGACATGCCGCCGGGTTCTGAGACGCTGCGGCGGGAGATCGTCAAACGGGCCATGCATGCCGGGGCCACGCTGCTGCCGGAGGAAATCATCACGACCTGCGGCGGCACAGAAGCACTGCTGCTGTGCCTGCGTGCGGTGGCCCCCCGCGGCAGTGTGGTGGCGGTCGAGTCACCGACTTACTTTGGCATGCTGCACACGCTGGAGGAACTGGGTGTGAAGGTGGTGGAGATCCCCACCGATCCCCAAACAGGCATGGATCTGCGGGCGCTGGAAAAGATCCTGAAAACACGCCCCCTAGCCGCATGTCTGGCGGTTCCGACTTTCAGCAATCCACTTGGCTCCCTGATGCCCGATGAAAACAAACGTCGCCTCGTGCAGATGCTGGCCCAGCGGGACATTCCTTTGATTGAAGACGATGTCTTCGGGGAGCTGCATCATGGGCTGCAACGGCCGCGTCTGGCGAAGACCTTTGATGAAAAAGGTCTGGTCATGCTGTGCAGCTCTTTTTCAAAATCCCTGGCTCCTGGGTATCGCGTCGGCTGGGTAGCTCCGGGTCGGTTTTATGAGCGAGTGAAGACGCTGAAATTAACCACCTCTCTCGCCACGGCGACGCTGCCCGAGCTGGCCATCGCGGAGTTTCTGGCCAATGGCGGCTACGATCATTATCTGCGCGGGGTGCGGGCCAAGTATGCGCTGAATGTGAAGCGCATGAGAGAGACGATTTTGGCCTGTTTCCCCGCAGGAACGCAGGTGACGAATCCGCAGGGCGGTTTTGTGCTGTGGGTGGAAATGCCAGACGCTGTGGATGCTCTCGTGCTGCATGAGCGGGCGCTGGCACATGACATCAGCATCGCACCTGGGCCGATGTTTTCTCCGCATCAGGGGTATCGGCACTGCATCCGCGTCTCCTGTGGCATGCCCTGGGGTCCAAGGGTGCAAAAGGCGCTGCAAACACTGGGCAGGCTGGCGCATTCAGCGTCGTCGTGAACTCACTCGTTCACGCGTGGGCGAGCATGCCGGGAGGACCGACAAAACCATACTTTTCCAACTGCTCCTCGATGATCTTTTCACAGTGCGCGAGCTGCTTTTCACGCTCGCGTCGGCCTTCATCAGCGATGGCCTGGAGGGCATCGATGTCGTAAAGATACACGCCTTCGATTTTATTAACGTCGGGGTCCACATCCCGAGGCACGGCAATGTCGATGATCAGCAGCGGGTCCCAGCGGCGTTTGCGCATGACCTGCTGAATGAGCTCAGGTTTGATGACAAAGTGAGGCGCGCTGGTGCTGGAAATGATGACATCCACTTCATGGAGGGCAGCTTCCCATTGATCGAATTTCAGGGCAGTGCCCTTCATCTCAGCCGCCAATTCCACGGCCTTGTCGTAACTGCGGTTGGAGACGATGACGCTCTTGGCACCGCGTGAGAGCAGGCTCTGCGCGCAGGTGCGGCTCATTTCGCCAGCACCGACCAGCATCACTCGGCATTCCTTGAGATCGTGCACCTTTTCAGCCAGATCCACCGCCACGCTGCCGACACTGGTCGAGCCGCGCTGGATGGTGGTTTCGTTGCGGACTTTTTTGCCCACGGAAAAAGCCTGTTGAAACAGCTTGTTCAG
Organism: Verrucomicrobiaceae bacterium; assembly: GCA_027483245.1. Lineage (GTDB taxonomy): Bacteria > Verrucomicrobiota > Verrucomicrobiia > Verrucomicrobiales > Verrucomicrobiaceae > Prosthecobacter. The sequence goes on from JAIXVB010000525.1 coordinate 9,253, forward strand.
ACTGCGCTCGGTGGTGCCCGCGGTCAGGGCCGTGTTGTAGGCAGCTTTGACCTGGCCAAAAATTTCCGTCTCGCCGAGCACCATGCTGTCCAGCCCACTGACCACACGGAAAAGATGCCGCGCAGCCTCGGCAGAGGTGAGTTTATAAGTCACCAGCGCCTCTGCCTGCTCCGGAGCGAGTTCAAAATGCTGCACGAGATACCGGATCAACTCCACGTAAGCTGAAGGGGGGTCTCCCAGCGCATGGGTAGCGTAGATTTCCACACGATTGCAGGTGCTGAGGATCACACTTTCCTGGAAGCCAGGGAGAGTGCGCACCTGCTGGACCGCATCGGTCACCTTCGATTCTGGGAAAGCCACGCGCTCCCGCACCTCTACTGGAGTGGTGCGGTAATTCAGGCCCAGACAGATCAGCTGGTTGGGGCTGGGTTCTGGGTCACGCATGAGTCACAAGCCAGAGGGAGATGAATGGGAGAGTGAACCCCACGGCAGCCAGCCAGGCCGTCTGCCGGGGTGAAAGAGTGTGCCTCCAGATCACCAACCCGATAAGGGTGTAGAGGCCCCAGACGATCCAGGCAAAAATGATGTGCGGGTGGCTCACAGGCGTGTGCAGCTTCACCGAGATCGCCAAACTGGCGCTCAGTAGCACGACGCCCAACCACACCAGACGCTGAATCACCTTGGCCAATCCCTGAATCGGAGGCAGCTGATAAAACAAGCCGCTGATCTGATGGCGCTTCAAAAAACGCTCCTGAAGCAAATACATGACCCCTGTGATGCAGGCCAAGGCAAAGGCCGCGTAGGCGATCAGGGCCAGCGCCGCGTGCATCTCCACATACGCATTGATCTTTCCCTTCGCGGCGTAGTCCGGAAAGGCATCCGGCACGGCAAAGGCGATCCCATGCATGGCCACCACGAGCGGCGCTGTGAACATGCCCAGTAGGGAGACGCGGAACGTCGGCCCCACGAGGAAATAAAGCAGCACGACACTCCACGCGATGAAGACGAGCACGTCCGACACACTTTTCATCGGACACTGGCCCACGACCTGACCCCGATAATACACCGCCGCCGTTTGCAGGGCGAAACCCACGGTCATGACCAGGAACTGAGCGCCACCCCGACGCCAATCACCGCTACGCAGCGCAGCCACCGCAGGGACCACCGCCGCCAAAAAGGCAAGGGTGGATAGAGCGAGCAGGATACGGTCAAGCGGCATGGTGGGGGTGGAGTTTCGCGGTGAGCGGGGCAGGCTGCAATTGCGAAATCCAATCTTCTACACGTCCGCATCTGCCCTTCTTTGTCATTTTACGCCTCA
>JAIXVB010000013.1 GCA_027483245.1 Verrucomicrobiaceae bacterium
AGGAGATCACACATCGCCCTGAATACAGGCTGGATACTTTCGTGACTTTGCTGGATGCGAAGGCTTTCATTGAAGACTTCGGTGCGGGACGTTTGCTGTTTCAGCGTCTGATCGAGAACCAAGATCGCGGAGTTCGCAGCATGGTCAATCTTTTGGCCGAACAGATCCAGGTCGCGAGTGTGATCTTGCTGACCAAAATCGATCGTGTGGCAGCGGAGGATCTCCCCTTTGTCATCAAGTGCCTGGAGATCCTCAACCCTCATGCGGCTGTGCATCCCGTGACTTACGGCCAAATTCCCAAAGCACGCTTGCTCAGCACGGGCAGCTTTAGCTTGGATCGGGCGAAAGTTCTTGGGCAGGCGTGGCATGAGAGGCACTCTGGCGACTTGGGCTTAGCCTCGGCCTATGACATCGGCAGCACTGTCATCTGTGATCCTCGTCCTTTTCATCCACGTCGTTTGTGGACCTTGTTTCGGACTCGTTTAGGGCAGGGGATTCACCGCAGCAAAGGCTTCATTTGGCTCGCCTCACGTGGAGACCAAGTCCTTCTTTGGAATCAAGCGGCAGGAAGCATTGATCTAGAGCTGCTGGCTTATTGGAAGGCTGCCATTGTCCAAGATCCTTTGGGGAAATTGCAATCGGATGAAAAGGAGCAACTGAAAAAACAACTGGCAAGCTCTCACTGTGTTTTCGGAGATCGTTTGAATGAACTGACCATTATTGGCACCACGAAGGATCGTGAACGATTTGTTCGGGAGCTGCATCAGTGCTTTTGCACTCAGGCTGAGGTAGATCAATGGCAGCGAGGTCATTCATTTGAAGATCCGTGGCCCAAGGAACTGCGTCGTCTGAATTGAGCCTCGCCACTTCTTTGCCACATCACGATGAGGCCTAGCTCATTCGTTTCTTGCCACCTTCAATGATTTTGCTTCGCAACTGATCAAGACAGGCCTTCCAGACTGACCGACTGATCGGAACATAACGTTCGCTACCGTCCGGGAAAAGTCGGGTTTCAAAGATGTTGCTGGGCTGCTGAATGATCTCGTCATAGAGACCATGGATGAAAAAAGCACGTGCCTCGGCGCCATCTGGCCAGGGGCTAGGGTGACCGTCGGCTTCTTGGATCGCTGCCTCAATGGCACTGAGAATCTCGATCGGATTGAGGGTGATTTTGAGGGTCTTTCCACTCTCCAGATAATCGGCAATGACCACCTGAAGTTTGCCCACGACCGTTTGAATTTGTTTAAGGTCTGGTTTGTCCTCCCCTTGAATCAGACGTTCAACTTCACGCTCAGTTTTCAGTTTTCGGCCGATCGGTTCTGGCAATCCTGAATCATGACGCAAATGCACTTTTTCGCGAAGTCGCGCTGCGGTTGATCGTTGGGATGGGCTTGATGGAGAATCACTCATGAAGACGGATTTTTCATCCACTCACGCGCTCTCGGCAAGGGGGAGTCGGGCTGTGAAAACAATCTCAGCCAGTTCAGTGCTGTAGTAGGGGGCAACCATGGGCGACTTGTGGGTAAGTGGGCAAACATTTCAAAACAACCCTGACGATAGTCGAAGCCCAGTTGGTTTTGAACCCATGCTTCATAGTGAACAAGCCACTCAATGAAAACGCGGCTGGACTCTGTGAGTCGGGTAAGATTTCCAGATGTCAGCTTCGTGTAATCGTAGCGGCCAGGGATTGCGGGTTGGGTTTCTTGATGGGTGTAGCAGCGTTTGTCGGAACGGATAAAAAGAAAGCCGTGATCGCCAAGCTGGCTGGGATACCATCCCGCACAGGCTCCATGAAGTTCGATGATTCCATGTCGCCAGGGTTTGCAGTAACAGCTCGTGCCTTGTAAACCTGCTGAGGGTCGTTTTTCAAAGCCATAACGTAGGAGCAGATTGTCCCCCTTTAAGACGTCACGTCCCCAGAAGAACATTTGCTGTCCAAGCCCTACAGTGAGGTCATTGAGGTGGCCTCGTGTTGTTCGCAGAGGTGGCCTCGGAACCAGATCTGTTGGCTCAGAACGCCTTTGAATCTCACGCAAGACTCGCACGATCAACAGCCTCCTTTATCATGGATGAGTTCCTCGCTGCTGTAGGTGCATTGGCAGCGAGTCGAATGAGGGAGGTGCAAATTCGAAAGTGGGAAAACCGTGAGATTATGGCCCTGTGAGGAAGAGCACCGACTATCAAATCGGAGGTGGTTAAATCCATGGGCGCTCATTGACAGAATTTTTCTTCAAACGCAAATAATTAGCAATAAAACTTGAGCGGGGCGGCTTTGATGATAACGCAACTAAATTGCGTTATATAACTGCACGATCAATTCCTTCGATCATGAAATGTTTTCAATCCCTCCATACCTTCGGACAGAGCAAACGGCTGATTTTCATTCTCTGCCTGTTCGTTACGTCTTTTGCCTTGGGGCAAAATGCTGGGTTGGTGGAGTTTGAATCTTCAAGCCATGCGGTGAATGAACAGGCTTCTTTCAAGACGGTGACCGTCAGGCGAATGGGTGGCAGTGCAGGCTCGCTCACGTTGAACTATGCAACGGTAGATGGCACGGCGCTGGCCTCAACGCTGGTTCCTGTGGTTACGGGGGATTACATCGCCACCAGCGGTACACTGATTTTTGGCGATGGCGAAACGGAGAAAGTGATCACGGTTCAGATTTGTAATGACAGCACGGTCGAGCCCTCGGAGACGTTTAGCCTCCATTTGAATGCGGCAGAGCCTATCCTGGGGCCCAATGCAGCCACGGTTTTCACCATCAACGATTCTCCGACTATCGGTGCTCTGGCGGCGCAGACTACAACGATTGGCACAGCAACCTCTCCCATCGCTTTCACCATTAGTGACTCGGAGACAGCGGTGGGGGAACTTTTGGTTTCGGCCTTAACGACCAATCCAGTGCTGCTACCGCCGAGCGGGATTGTGTTGGGTGGATCTGATGCCAACCGCACTGTTACTCTCACGCCAGCGGCGTCGATTTCTGGCTCAGCGCCTGTGACGTTGCTTGTCACCGATGCTGGTGGCGCGGTCGCAGTGCGGACCTTTGTGCTTTCGGTGGGTTCATCCATTGCGATGCCAAGCACGATTCCTGATGTGGTGATCACGGCGGATGAGTCCTATACATTGAACTACTCGATCACCAATGCGGCCTGGGTCACGACGGTGAGCCGCAGCAATACCACGCTTTTTAACACCCCCGGCACGGGTTCCACCAGCGATCTGCGGACACAGCCCACCAGTGGCGGGACTGCCCGCACGTTGAGGATTCGCCCGAGTGATCTTAGCACCAGTGCCGGGCGCTATGGACTGTCCACGGTGACGCTTGGTTTTACCGGTTCAGGTGCTCCAGCGGCTCAGACTTTCAACGTCCAGGTGAATCCGAGGGCTGTGGTGGATAACAATCTTCTCGCCATTCCAGGCACGGCAAGCACCTTTGATGTACTGGCGAATGACCCGATCCCTATTCCGGGACATACCTTCGCCATCACCCGTGTTTCCACGCCCGCAAACGGCGCGCTCGAAATCATCCAGAGCGGTTCTCTGCTGCGCTATACGCCGACCCTGACGGCGACTGGGTTCGATACCTTCACTTACACAGTCACGGTGACTTCCAGTGATGAGTTTAACGGGTATCAATTCACGGGCATCGGTTATGTGAAAATCGGTGGCTATGTGGTGGTTGACTCTGCCACAGCCTCGCAGCACATCGATCTCGACTTTGATTATGTGAATGGCAAGTGGTCGCAGGTCATCCGCACGGATGCTGTGGTGGGGGGCTCCATCCAGAGCGGCACTTTTAGCCCGTCAGTGCTGGATGCCGATGAAGGCGTTGTGTTTTTTGATCCATCGACCAAACAACCTCGGTCCGTGGCCGCTTCGCTCGATGTGCTGGGTGTGCCAGCAGGAGCCGACGTCTGGTATGGACCGACCAGTTCGAACGGTAACAAGCTCTATCTCGGTATCGCGAACGAAAGCACAGAAGGCGTGGAAGCCTACACGCCGGTCGGAGATCCTCGTGCGGTCTCCAGTGCCGAGTGGGTTGCCATCAAACTCGTCGGGTTCTCTGGGCCCGGACAATTCGCGGCCTTGGATGGCAGTGATGTCGCCTTTGATACCTTCGATGGATTGAATTCGGCAAATGATGCGGCATCAGGTGGGAACGTGGACGACACCTTCTGGGCGCTCTCTGGATCTCATGCCCATCCAGCTTGGTATTTCACGGCACCGGGACGCTACGCACTCACGTTCCAGACAACGGTGAAGGCCAATGGCGAGTTCGTCACCAGCCCACCGACTACCTTTTACATGGATGTCGATACTATCTCAGGGAATGCCCACCTCGGTGAAAATCCTCCGTTGGCATTGCCGGATGTCGTGACCATGAACGAGGATGGCGGGCCGACGAGTGTGGATGTCTTGGTCAATGATACCAGTGCTCCAGATGGCTACGAGGTTCTCACCATCACCGGGGTCACGCAGGGCGCAAATGGCAGCATCGCGATCACCGGTGGTGGCAGTAGGGTGAGCTACACGCCTGTTGCGAATTTCCATGATAGCGACAGCTTCACCTACACGCTCACGGATGAACACGGCGGTACTGGCACGGGAACGGTGAATGTTACCGTGACGCCGGTGAATGATGCGCCCTCGTTTGTGAAGGGGGCGAACACTCAGCACATTGACAGCGCATCAGGACTTCAGACTTTTGCCAGCTGGGCCACGGGGATCAGTGATGGTGACGCAGGGGTGTCACAGGCACTGGCTTTCCAGGTCACGGTGGTGAGCGGCTCTTCGATTTTCACGGCGACACCTGCGGTGAGCGCGGATGGGAGCCTGAGCTACACGCTGAGCGGCACGCCGGGCATCGCCACGGTGGAGGTGCGCCTAACGGATGATGATACCGCCGGGGGCGGCGCGCTCACCACCGCGCCGCAGACCTTCACGGTCAACGCCGCGCCTTACAACTTCACAGTGCTGTCTCTCGGCACACTGGGAGGCACCACTTCCTCAGCGTTGGATGTCAACAATCACCGGCAGGTGACTGGCAACTCGCTTGTGACTTCAGACCCTGGATCCACGGGCTCGCTGCTGCGCGCTTACCTCTGGACATCTGGCGTCATGACCAATCTGGGCTCCATGGCACCCATACCGCCCAGCACCAGCACGAACCGCTTTGGCAGGGGGTATGCGGTGAATGATGCAGGGATTGTTGTCGGGGAGTTCAACAACGATTCCTCCCGCGCTTTCATTTATAAAGACGGAGTAATGTCCGGCCTGACAAGGCTTGCGGGCGGCACAGATGCTGGCGTGGCGCTCGATATCAACAACGCCCATGTGATCGTGGGTGCCAGCAGCAACGGCACTGCCAGCAAAGCCACCAAATGGACCTTCAATGGCACTGCTTATGTGCCCTCAGACCTGGGCACGATTGCCGGAACACCGACCGCTATCGGGAGGGCTGCCGCGATCAATGATGGTGGGGCCATCGTTGGGCGATCAACCAGTGGTGCCACATCTCAGGCAACCCTTTGGAATGCAGGCAATATCATCAATCTGACATCGCTCGGCAACGGTGCGCAATTCAGCGAGGCTTTTGCACTCAATGAAAGTCTGGAGGTCGTGGGTTCTTCATCCACGGGGCAGACGGTCGGTCAGTTGATCGGCACATCGAGCACGACTGGGATCACCAGAGCCTTTCGCTGGAAGAACGGGGTTATGACCGAGCTGCCTCCCTTCAATCTTTATACACCGACCAACAATGGCTCGACCACGAATTACCACAGCGTGGCCAATGACATCAACGAGTCCGGACTGGTGGTTGGAAACTCTCAGCGGATTGCGGGAAGCCCTGCCGTCGCCACCATTTGGAAGGACGGAGTCGCCATCGATCTGAACTCCTGGCTGCCGCCGGGCAGCGGCTGGGTGCTGACGAATGCAGATGGCATCAATGACCGGGGAGACATCACCGGCACGGGCACTTTGGGCGGAGTCGCGCGCGCATTCCTTCTGCAGAATGCTGCTGTCAATGACATGCCATCCTTCGTGAAGGGGGCGGACAGGGAGCATATTGGCAGCAACAGCTGGCCGCAAAGTTTCCCCGCCTGGGCCACGGCCATCAACGACGGTGATGTGGAAGTGGAGCAGGCGCTGACTTTCCAGGTCAACGTGGTCAGTGGAGGCTCCATATTCGCCATTGCACCCTCGGTGAGCGCGGACGGCACGCTAAGCTACACTTTGAATGGCACGCCGGGCGTCGCCACCATGGAAGTTAGCCTAACCGATGATCTGTCTGCTGGTGGGGAGGCTCTCACCACAGCTTTGCAGACGTTCACTGTGGCTTCGTTCTCCACGGTGTCGCGCCGCGTCATTGCTGGCGTTCATGCGGATGCGATCGCGGTGTTTGAAGATGGTGGGGCCTTGACCTTGGAATCAACGGCGGACAATGACGGCGAGGAGGAGGTGCGGCTCGACCCTGATGAAGTGATCTTCAATGTGGAGGATGCCACGCGCACGACGGTGCCTTCCGCGCCTGAGTATGCCTTCCTGGGCGCTCCTGGCAGTGATGTCTGGACAGCGCCGGAGCTGAATCCTGGCAGTGGAATCCTCTGGCCTGGAATCAGCACGGAAGAAGTGTCTCCAGGGGCGCTGGACGGAGATCAGGTGACCTTGCGGCTGGAGTCCGTCAGCGGTCCGGGCACACTGCACATCTACCAGACGGAGTCTGGTCTCCCGGTCCGCCGTCTGAGCAGTACTGGCACCACCCATCGTGCGTGGACACTCGGCACCGGAGAGCACGCCCATGCCAGCTGGGCCTTCTCCGCAGCAGGCACCTATACGCTGACTTTCTCTGCCAGCGCTCTGGTGGATGGAACGCCAGTGATGACCACGCAGACCTACACCTTCATCGTGGGCAATGTCCCCTCGGCTATCCCGACCACGGCCACTCTGGCTGTGAATCCAGCCGTCACGGAGATCGGTAATCCGGTGACACTGACGGCGGCGGTCACTCCGCTGAATGCTGTGGGCTACGTGCAGTTCTTGAAGGGCACCACCCTGCTGGGGCAGAGGACGGTGAGCGACGGCGAGGCCTCGCTGACCACCTCCAGTCTGGGCATCGGCACGCATGCGCTCACGGCCCGCTTCATGCCAGCCTGGAGTCATGAGTTTGCCAGTTCCACCTCGGCTCCGGCGAATGTGACCATCACAGAGATCGGTGGCCTGCCTTTCAGCATCGTTGGCGTGACTGCTACCTTCCAGCCGGGGCAGACTCTGAATGCCCAGGTGGTTGGATTCACCCTTCAGCCAGGCCAGCAGTTCGTCTGGCAGAGCCGCCCTGCGGGTTCCACCAGCAGCACCGGCACGCCCTTGCAGACAGCGACCTCGATCACTTATTCCCAAGTGGTCTCAGCTTCGAATGATGGTGAGCAGATCAGCGTGACTGTGCTTCAGGGCAGCAATGTGCTGGCGCAAACGCCGTGGGTGACACTCAGAGTCGTCCAGGAAGGCACGCGGCCTGTCTTGACGAGGACCGATGTCAGCGGGGTCTCTTATCCAGGCTATGACATTGAACTGGTGGCCTCCGCGCTGAACCTCGGCGCGGGCGAGACATTCGAGCTGGTGCGGCGTCGGGCCGACATCCCGGCACCGTGGGCGACATGGACAAGCACCAGTGCGAATCCGCTTCAGTTCCCCGAGCCATTCCGGGCCATTGTGGGACACAATCAGTCTGCGATCTCATACTACTATGCAGCGAGGGTAATGAGCGGTGGAGTCGCTGTCCGGCAGTCTGATCCGGTGCTGGTGGAGCGACTGAATTGGCAGGTCGGTGTGCAAGGACTGCAAAGCATTTACCGGCAAGGGGCGACTCTGAATCTCACGGGCACGGTCAGCCCTCAGCCCGCAGGCACAGGGTGGGAGTATCGCTGGGTGAGCAGCGGCACTCTGGAAACGGATCTCGATCCTCAGAACATCTCTCTGTCGGTGCCTGGTCTGACGGTGGCCAGTTGGAACAACAGGACCATGGTCCTACAACTGGTGAGAAATGGCACGGCCGTAGCCCTCTCATCGTTTGCCACGATTTATGTCACGGACAGCCTAGAGGACCAGATCTTCTCCTTGATTCCTCTGGCTGCGCACTACCACCAAGGTGACATTGTGAACCTGCAACTGGCGGCGGAGCCAGCCCCGCTGGTAGGGGATGAAATCATCTGGGAATGGAAATGGCCAGGTGGTGAATGGGGATTGTTTCCAGGGGCCGCAGGCATGCAAAAAACAGTGACGGCTGAACAGGCCCTGCATGGGGTGCAGGTGCGTGCCACGCTGGATTTCACCGCAGAGGGAGTTGTGTCCAAAGTGGCCACTCCGGTCACCATCCTGGTGGATGACCACGGTGCGGCACCGAGGCAGCAGCCAACCGTCGCCGGCACGAATGCCTACACGGCGGGAGCCCTGGCCACGCTCACACGGCAGCTTCCTGCCAATAGCCCCACCCTTCTGCCCACGCACCGATGGGAACGCAGGGCCGCTGGTGCGCCCAGCTTCTCTCCTATCGCCGGAGAGACGGGGGCCACGCTGGCGTTTGTAGCAGCCGTCTCCGACCATGGCGCGCAATACCGTGTTTTCATTTTGAAGCCAGATGGCAGCGTGGCCTACGGTCCTTCTCCCGCCATCACGCTGGCGGTAACCAACCCTCAGCTCGCCTGGTGCCAGATCCACTTTGGCACAACAGTCAATGAAGGTGATGCCGCCAACGGTGCTGATCCAGACTTTGATGGCATGCCTAATGTGATCGAATACGCCTTCGGCATGAATCCGCGCCAAGGATCACCTGGCACGCTGCGCTTCACGGGCGGAGTGCTGGAGGAGGCCGGGCCACCTGTCGTCTCCGGCGGCGGGGCTGGTGTGATGGAAGCACGTTTTGTTAGGCGCAAGAATGCGGCGGCGCTCGGCCTCACTTACACCGTTCGCTTCAGCTCAGATCTCGGCCAGTGGCAGGACTCTGCAGGTGTGCCAATGGTCATCGCGGAAAGCGCGGACATGGAGCTCGTGGCAGTGCCGTTCCCGATTACCGTCTTCGGCCAGCCTGCACGCTTCTTTGTAGTCGAGGTGCAGAGCACGTTCTGATCATGCCGCTGCTGTGATGCATTCTTCCGAAAGCGCCATCGCCGCCTGGCTGAACCAGCGTGACCAGTCCGCCGCCGCGTGGCTTGTCAATGAGCATCGCGGTCTCGTGCTTGGCATGGCCCGTCGTTGGGGAGTCCCGGAAGAGATGGAGCAGGATGCCGTGCAGGAGGTCTTTCTGCGCGTGTTTAACAAACTGCATCTCTTCCGTCCCGAGAAGCCCTTTACCCACTGGCTCAGCACCGTCACGCGCAATACCTGTGCCAAGCTTCGCCGCCACTGGTGCCATCGACACAAGCTCAGCGCCGTGTTTGATGGAGCGGCTCAGGACATTGATGACACGGAACTTCCTCAGCTAAGGACACCCTTCACCGAAGCCAGTGCCCGAGAGCAGTGGCAAGCCTTGGATAAAGCGCTGGCAGCCCTGTCACCAAGAGAGCGCGACCTTTTCGAAAAGCAGCATCTCGAAGGTGAAGCCAACGCGCAGACCGCCGTTCGGCTGGGGCTCGCGCGCACAGCTGTCCGAGTGGCGACTCATCGAATCCGTAACAAGCTCAGGGGGCAACTGGATCCAGTGTTTCTGTGCCGCTAAGGGGTGGGCATTAGGTTTTCAAAACTGGGGAAATCGGGGTGGAAGTGATCAAGCTCACTGTGCGCCAGACAGACCTAAAACCGATCGTCGGGGCGCATCATTTTCTGTTCTTTCGCCCCTGAGCGCTTTCTTGAGGGCATGGGTTCTGCGATATCTTCAGCTCAGATCCCTTTTCCTCAGGGTTGAACTTCCTGTAATCTTGATGAAGAAACATCTAGAAACATGCCGCAAATGATTCGCCCCTGGTATTGGCCTGAACGAGGACAACCTGAACGCACCGAACCCTTCACCTGGATTGTCGAGGGGGTCATTGCTGCGTCGTGGTGGCCAGATCCATCTGTTTACGATGTCTATGATGAGCAGGGCATCCGGGCAGTCGTGAACTGCTGCGAGTTCGACAACCGGCGCGATGTGCCAGCGCAGTTTGTCTATCATCACATCCATGTGCCTGACTACGGCGTGCCGACAGATGCCCAGATCGAGCACTTCATTGGTTTGATGGACAAGCACCACGCCGCTCGCGAGCCGGTCGTTGTGCATTGTGTGGCAGGTTGCGGCAGGACTGGGCAGTTCATCGTAGCTTGGTGCGCAAAGGCGGGATTCATCCCAGCAAAGGCGGATCCGGTTCAGTGGATCCGCGCTCGCCGAAAGTGTTGCTTGGAAACCCGCGAGCAGAGCGAATGTGCGAAGCGGTGGATGAAAAAGCTCACCTCAGGCCCTGGTCAGGAATCTTGAGGCTCATTGGGAAGAGTGTGGAAGACGGAGTGATGGAGTTGGCATCAAAAGCTCCAGCGGACACTGGCGGTGATGCCGATGCCTGGAAGCGGAGCCACGTCTTTGCGGAAGCTGGTATGCACCCGGGCTTCTTCGTTGAGAAGGTTGGTGGCTTGCAGGGTGAAAAGCACGTCGTGCCGATCCTTCATCAGCCTCCAAGAGGCGTCGGCATTGATCAGGGTGTAGGCATCCGTGGGCAGTTCTCCACGGGGTTCTGGCTTTAGCCGGTCCTGCTCCAAACTGTGTCGCGCCTCAATGCCGCAACTGAAGCGCCCGCTGGTGTATTCCAGCCTTGTCCCGAAACGGCCGGGAGGCATCCTCGGCAGGGGCTCGTCATCCGTGACATTGTGACCCCGCACGCTGTCGCCCATGAGCGTGAGTTTGACCTGACGCTCGTTGTTTTGCCAGACACGCCATTCCAGCTCGGCCTCCCAGCCGGAGATCTCGGCTTCACGCTCAATGTACTGCACGGCGCGATTGATGAAGTTCGTGATCTCTTGGAGGAAGATGAAGTTTTCATAATCATACCGGAAGGCGTTCACTCGCAGGCTGACTTTCTCCAAATCAGCGGCCAGTCCGAGTTCGTAGCCGAGGGATTTTTCAAGACTCAGAGGGGTGCCGTCCATGTCTCCACCGACGAGGAATCGCCCCATCGCGGCATTGTTCCAGAAGGCATAGCGTTCCGTGGCTGTGGGCATTCGTTGGGTATTGGAGACGATGCCGGTCAGAGAGAGCTTTTTCAGTCCTAGGATTTCCTCCCGTGACCAGGTCAGCCCCAAGGAATGGCTCTGGCATTCTTCCTCCCGCATGCGCGCACTGCCTGCGAGGCTGTCATCCATGATCCGCTGTTGCTCCCAGCGTGAGCCCCACTGCAACTGCCAGTCGCCCAGCTTGAACTTTTCCATCAGAAACAAACCCTGATTCTCCGTGGAGAAGTAAGCGGGAACACGAAACTCGGTGGGGGGCGGCACGATGAGTCGGCTGGCGTCAAAATCCTCGATGAAACTGTGCATGCCAACCACGCCTTCTAGCCTGCTATCGAAGCCTCCATGCAGCAGGTCGATGCGGCCTTCCACGGTGTTTTTGGACAAGGCCGTTTCATTGAAAAAGACATCCACATCGGCTCCACGACCCTGGAAGAGTTCGTCATGCACGTAGTCGCTTTGGGCCAGACGAACCTGGATTTTCTGGAGCGGGCCGAGTTCGAGATCGAGGCCCATTTCCAGATCAAGACGGCGCTGCTGCATGTCGATCACCGAGTCGCCCAGGGGCTCTGTAACATCGCCAGAAAAGATATAGGGTAGGCCGTAAAAGCTGTCGAAATATGAATACGAAACACCCATCCAGAAAGGTCCTTCGGGAAGGTAGGAGAGGCCGATCGAGTAGCTCAGGCTTTCTTGAAAGGTGTTGAGCAAGTGGCCGTCGGGATTCTCTACGGGAATACTGCCAGGGCCACCTCCTGGTGGACGAGTGCGGGGTCTTTCCCTGGCATCATAGCTCTCGGTTCGCGCCTTGCCTGGGATGCGGATGTCCTCTGACTCACGGACGCTGCCGGTGAGTTGAAGCACCCACGGCCCTTGCTTCACACTGAGCCAGCCGGTCTCGGCCCAGCCCTGAGAGACATTGTCGATCCGTGAATCAAAACTGCCTTGGATGCGCTCCAGAGGCAACTCCCGAGCGAGTGTGCGACTACGTGTGTTCACTGCGCCACCGATGGCGGAGTTTCCATAAAGCAAGGCTGCTGGGCCACGATGAATCTCCAGAGACTCCGCCAGTAGAGGATCCACGGTCACGCCATGGTCGGGACTGGTATCGGAGAGATCCATCGTGCTCAGGTCATCCCGCATCAGCTTCACCCGGACGCCATCAAAACCACGGATCACCGGACGGCTCGCTGCAGGGCCAAAGTAGTTGGAACTGACACCGGGCTCCCAGGCAAGTGTCTCACCCAAAGTGCCCTGCGCACGGCGCATCAACTCGTCTCCACTGACCTCTGTCACCGGCTGCATGGAGATGCCTGCGATGCGCAATGAGCGCCCGACGATCATCGCACTGGAAGGACCATATCTCTCTGCTTCGACGACGATTTCGTCCAGTGTCTGAATGGTATCTGCGCTGCCTGTTTGAGCCTCCACAGGCACATCCGAGGCACTGGCTTCAAGCTCTTGAACCGTAGTTTCTGCCAAGGTTGTTTCAGGCACAGAAACAGACACTTGAGACTGAAGCGGACATATCTGTAGCATGAGCAACGCTGATAATTGAAAAGGAAGGGCAGGCCCGAAACGCATGACAGCAAGATTGCAGAGCAAAGGGTTTACATGCAATTAATTTGCATCTAGTAAAGTGCCAAAAGCGCTATGTCTCTGATCACTCGTTTCTGTCTGTTTACTGGTCTCCTCATGGGTTATGCCCTGGCACAGACTCCGCCCACGGATTTACTGTATGGGCACATTGAGGTCCATGCCGACTATGAATTGCCGCCTGCGGGCTCCAGTATCCACAGTGGATGGAAACTGAATGTCTCCTACAACAAGAATGACGACTTTAACGACCGAACGCAGATCGTGCGAATGGACCCTGAGACCACAGTCATCGTCGCCTCGCCACGCACGACCCAGCTAGCCAATGGAAATGCCATTACCATCACGAGTGCTGTGTCTCGGCTCGGCACCGTAGGCTCAGCCTTGTGGTTTTTTCCTCAGGCGAATGTTCTCGGGACACCTTTCCTCGGTGCTCGTGCAGTGATGGATCCTGGCATTTTCCAAGTGAATTTCATGGGCAACTACACCCCATCTGTCACTGGCAGTATCGGCCTGCGTCTTGTCAGCATGACTGGCACAGGTCCGGCGGCGGGTGGACGTTTTGGCCTCTGGGAAAGCGATGGCAGCACGCTGCTTTGGTATCTGGATACTTCCAATGGCATCACCAGTGCTGATAGCATCCCCACGCTCCCGCCAAACGCCCACAGTCATTTCAACTGGGGGTTCACCAAACCTGGCACTTACAACCTCACTCTCGAAGCTTCTGGGAGAACAAATCCCAACCTGAGCCGACACGCCAACCAGCTTACTTCTGCGCAGAAGACCTTTCGTTTCTCAGTCCCCTTCAGCAGCCGATTGCAAACACAGGCGACGATTCGTTTGGGCCTCAGCACTGACACTCTGCGCTGGCATTGCCTGTTGGAGGATAGCACCAATGCCGTTGCATATGCACCGATGCAGGGTTTTCTGGAAGCCTCCACCACCGCGAGCAGTCCCGTTTATAGCACCCTGCCAGGGGCAGTGCGGCAGATGCCACTAACCTTTACCTCTGCTGGTAGCAGCGTGGCAAACATCGTCGGCCTTGAACCGGCCCAGGCGGCAGCTGGATTGGCCACGGGCATTCTCCAAGGAGATCAAGTCAAGCTTACACTCCACAGCCACAGCGGGCCTGGAGTCTTTGCCCTGTTAAACAGCGCAGGCACAGCTTCGCTGATGACCACAGCCGATGGCATCGGCAGTGGCGATAGCATTACACTGACGGGTTCAACGGCGATGAGCACCATCGCCGCCTTTACCCAGACGGGCATTCATCGTGTCACTTTCATTCTCAGTGGCAATCCCTCCAGTGGGGGCTCCGTTCGTGAGAGTGCGCCTTTCACCCTCGTCTTCGGCTCTGGCGTCACAGCCAACCATGACTATTCCACATGGCGCGACAGCTTCGAGCGTGCGCACGGACTGGCTGTGAATACTCTTGCTTCTGCTTCCGCTGACTTTGATAAAGACGGCATCGTCAATGGAGTCGAGTTCCTGCTTTTCTGGCATGACATGGACCCTGTGCGCTCAGATGCACATCTCATGCCGATGTGTCAGCGCACCACCTCAGCGGCGAATTTTGACTTTCTACGAGATACTTACAAAGATGCAATCGTGGAAGGTAGCTATGAGATCAATGCCGCAACCAGTGTGGATCTCATCAGCTGGACCGTCCGCAGTCCGCGAGTTATCGGCCTGCCATTGGAGAGTTACGAAACAGGCGCTGAGGCAGGCAATGCCCACGGACGCATCATGCAGCGTCGGCTACGCATCCTGACCTCTCCTGGCCAACATCGCTTTTTTCGTTTCCAACCGACCTTTCGCTAAAAAATGCAAATAAATTGCAATAAACGATGGTGTCAAACGATTTACTCTTTGCCTGTCTTCGCCATGAAAACACACTTCTCCAGCATCTCCGCCCTCTTACTTCTCGCCGCCGCAAGTTCGACCCATGCGGCAGTCACTTTTTCCGCAGGCCATGGCGACATTGGACTTGAGTATGCCGGTCCGGGGCAGCTGGCCCTCCATCTTCACACGCACACTGGAGCGACTGTGGATGGAGCGCCTCTTCTATCTGATGCAGAGTATGAGCCTGATGAAATCGAAGTCGAGGTTTCCGCCAGTGCCTACAACGTGCAATCAGACAATGCTCTCGTCTCTGGCACCGGAGTGGCAATCGGTCAGAGCATTTGGCGCTTGCCTGAGAGTAACAATCCGCTCCTCCCTTTTTTGGGTTTTGGAGCTGAAGAATTGACCGCGAGTGAATGGATTGGAAATCTCTCGTTTACGTTAGCCAGCATCACCTCCCCGAGTGGCAATGGTCACTTCTCCATTTATCAAAGTGATGGACTCGGTGGCTGGAATTTTTTCATCTCCACTGCCGATGGCGGCATCACTGCAGCCGATAAAATCGACATCTCTGCCGAAGGTCATGACCACTACAACATGACCTTCAGTGAGTCCGGCACATGGACCATTGATCTGTTCGCAACGGGCACTCATGCCACAGACGGCGTGCAAATGAGCGGCGTCCAATCCTTCACTTTTCAGGTCGCTCCAGAGCCCAGCCGTGCCTTGTTGTTGGAATTGGGTTTGATAGGGCTGTTATTCCGTCGTCGCAGGTAGTGTTAAATTGTAGAGCTGTCAGAGGTTGAGTGACCTCAACCGTCTTTTTCTCATTGGATGCGTCGATTCCGAATGGATCGATAGGTTATGATCACTGGCTGCATTGCGGGCAGTTGCCAAAAAACTCCATCTGCTGTCTGACGTCCCACCAGCCCGTTTGCTGGGCAATGAATGCTTCCACAGCCTCGGGTGTTTTGGGAGGATGAATCTGGCAAACATCCCCGCATGAGATGCACACGATGTAATCAGTCTGAACACCAGGCAGATTGAGCAGATAATGCACCGCACGCGTGTGCAGGCCGATTCTTCGCACCATGCCCACCTGCTCCATCTTGATCATTAGCCGGTAGAGCGTTGTCGGATTGAGCCTCTCCAGCTTGGGCCGTTCATGCAACTTCGAGATGGTGATGGGTCTCTCGTGCAGCAGCATTTCATCAACCAGAGCTTCTAGGGCCTTGGTCGTCTTGATGCCGTATTCCCCAAGCTGGTTTAGCACTAGTTTCTGCCTCTTTAATCGCTCTGCCTGGAGCACACCCTCAAGGGGGCCAGACAGAGCCTGATCCACAACTTGGGCCTCGTGAATCCTAGTTTTCTTCCAAGCATCACGCGACCACCGTTTCATAGTCTTCCACTTCTGGGTTGTGGGCTTCTTCGGCCTCCACGGCGCACTGACAATCAGCGCAGCAGCTCAGGTCATCCAGCATGAAGCCGCGCTCCTTCCACAGACGCAACGGGCTTTTCCAGTCGTGACCGAGACGTTCTGCTATCGTTCGTGCGATGATGCCAAACCGAGCACGGAATTTGTAGATGAAGCAAAAAAGCATCCCCCGATGGCTCAGCGAAGGTCCACTGTAGAAAAGGCCGGTATAGAGCGTCGATTCATCCGCTTCTTCGCTGAGGATGGGCAGACCTTTTCGCCAGTCCCAAAGGTCGCGAATCGGCTCCAGCGCGTGACGGAAGCCGGTGGCGAGAATCGGGGGCGTGGGGCTGACGAAGGGCGTGCATGCATCATCGAGTAGCTCGTAACCGCTGTGGACTTTCCGCACCTTTAGGATGTTGGCGTTTTTGTAGAAGTGGATCGTCCCAGGAGCCTCCAGCAGAGCTTCTTTCAGACGATCTCGCGTGCGTGGGCTTAGACTGCGACTTGGGTCGGGATCATCGCTGCCCCAGGGCTCACCACGGGAGAGTAGATGCACGTCCTTTCCACGATTCATGAGATTGATTGCCGCATCCAGTCCACTCTCGTAACCCCCAATGATGGCAAATCGATCTCCTCGTCTGCTTACTTCATCCCAGTCACTCACGCGACTGCTGTGCAAGCAGCGTTCAGCACCGAGGATGCCGCCGTCTTCTGGCTGACCAAACTCGCCCGCTGCCCAGATCACATGCTGTGCATGATAGGTTCCCTGATCGGTCTTCACCTCGAAGGTATCTTCTGATTTTGGAATGATTTTCAGCACTCGGGTCGGGGTATCCACGAGCAGTTGATAATGAATGACGAGGGCTTTCAGGTAGCGGGTATACTCATCTCCAGAGGGATGCTGGGTGTGTAGAAAATCCGCCACGGAGGTTTGCGGCGTCAGGGCGTTCAGATCCACGGCACCAAAGGAGTTGCTGTGAAAAGATGGAGTCAGCAATTGCATCTGGCGCGGCCACTTTCGGAACGACCCACCGATGCCACTGGCATCCACGATTTGTGCTGAGATGCCACAGGCTTTCAAGGCCACGGCACAACCAATGCCTGCTGGCCCCGCGCCGACGATGAGGGCAGGAATAGGTTCCGATTTCATACGAAGAGGGAGATGCACCAAGCGCTGACGAGAGAGGTCACTGCCTGCCTGCTTGCGATAAGAGTTGCAGCTTTCCAGCCTAGCTCGCGGCGCACGGTCCAGAGAGTAACCAAGCAGGCGGTGAAAGTGGAGGCCAGCCAGACAAGCACGAAGACCTGCCCGGCTGACATGGAAGAGATCAGGCTGCCATCACCACTGTTCAGGGTGAGCAGGCCATCCTTGCGCAGGATGGAGAAAAGGATGCCTGGGGCTGCCTCACCCGGGAGATGAAACAGCCCCAGCAGCGGAGCCACGCCCGCCGTGAACCAATCCATGACTCCGAAGTGCTCTAGCAGCGAGGCAACGATGCAGATGGCGATGAAGATGGGCATCGCCTGCTTCAAAAACTGCCCCAGCGCCGCGTTAACCCGCCATGTTAAGCCACGCAGCGACGGTTTTTGCAAAAAGGCCCGCTCATACAAAGGCTGTGTGCCACTTTCTGCCAGTGCTCCATGCCACAAGCGTGTATGCAGTGCCCCCACCGCGAAGAGCGCGGCGAGATACGGTAAGAACAGTGAGGGGTGTCCCGCCGCTCCGAAGATGCTGAGGGATGCGCCGATCTGATAGCTGCAGGCGCTGCCAAAGCCGATCATGGAGATGCAGGCACTGCGGGTACATTTCGAGCAGGAGCGCGTTTGAAAAACAGCCACGACGTTGCATCCGAAGCCAGTCAGCACCGGGATCAAATCGCGCCCGCTGAGACCGATGCGCCGCAACCAGGGATCGAGCGCGGCCGTGATACGATCCTTCAGCCCCGTCTCCTCTGCGAGTGCCACGCTGAGGCTGATCAGCACCACCACAGGGAAGGCCCAGAGGAACGAATACCAACCCAGCGTGATCGCACCATAGCTGCCGGTGAGCATCACCTGCGCGAGCTGCGGCCAGCTTTGCGCAAAGGCTTTCAGCGGCGTGATGGCCAGCTCATCGACCAGCGGCTGCGCCCAACTGGCGAAGACGTAGGCCACATACACCGGCAGGGCAAACGTGAGTGCCATGCACGCGAGAGCCAGCCAGGGACCGACGATCTTGCTTTCAAAAAGGGTCGTCTGAGGCTGCACCTCAGCTTGGCGCAGTCCTCTGATGGGCTCTGTCACACCAGACGGTGGGACCGCCTTCATTTGTGCCGCACTTTGGATCGCCGCCAACACTCGATCGCGCCCTTCGTCATTCAGCACGCGTGCATTCACCACGACCACGGGGATGCCGAGCCTCTCACGATAGACCTGAGCCAGAGCCTCGATCTGCTGCGGCACCTTGTCTTGAAAGGTGATGGCCAGGGCAGATCGCCTTTGTTGCAGATCCAGCTCTCGTAGCAGCGTCTCCACCTCGCTGACTGCATGAGTGCCACGAGCCACCAGCAGCACCACATCTGCTTCATCGAGCGTCGCCAAAGCCGTGCGAGTCGTTTGCGCATCGTCATTCAGTCGAATGCCCGGCGTGTCCACCACCTCGCAGCTACAATCCACCACACGGCACTTTCGGCAGATCACAGTTGAGCCACGGAAGTTCGCCTCATCGCCCGTGGCATGGCCGGTGAGGCCACGAAAGAGGGCTGATTTACCAACGGATTCGAGGCCTGTGAGCATCACCTGAGGTAAGGTTGTTTTCATGCAATGTATTTGCATTAGATTGGCGGCGATTTAATTGCAACTATTTTGCATCAATAAAACGGCAGCCTGTTCATTGAAGACAGCTATCAGCCAGTGCCCGGGGCTGACGCTAGACTCCGTCTTGGTCTCGTGTTCCCGCAGGCTTCGCTGACGATGGCGCAGGTTCAACTGGACGGCTACCGTGATATGTCTTGAATCTGACCGCACAATGTTTGCCGCCGAACTCCACGAACGTTTTTGTTCGAACGAAGAAATCGCTCACTGAAGCTCCCACAGCACTTTTGACGACACCTCGCCGCAATCACTCCTGCGTGTGAAAGGCCGTAGATCAGTGGCCCCTAGCGCTCTGCATCCTTGTCCCAATTCCCCGCTCCGAAAGCTCGGCGGGAACATCACTCGGCAATTTCAGCAGACCACCATGAACCCGAGAAATAGGCTTCACTGCCCGCCAAACCCAAAGGCATGTCTGGAAACGAATCGATGGCGTGCCAAAGCGCCATGTACATCACTAAAACTCTTCAAATGATCGATACGGTCCTTCACCCCAGCCCTTCGGTCGCCTTCGCCGCGAGGTCACCCATGATGCGCACGAGCAGTGGCACCAGTGCCTCTGTGCAGACATCGGCAAGTTGCGCCGCGCGGGCGAAATCGTTGTCGCCCTTATCCGGCAGGCGCAGCACCTCGGC
>JAIXVB010000528.1 GCA_027483245.1 Verrucomicrobiaceae bacterium
AAAAACAGTGGTGCCGTCAAGCGGACGTCCCACACTCTCAGGGTGGCTTTCATATTCTTCGGGTTGAAGGATCGATACACGTTTGCACTCAGTGAGTCCAAACATCGGAAAGACTTGAGACTGCGGCAGGAGGGTTCGAAGCTCGTCTATGTGAGTTCGTGGCAGATAATCGCCGGTATTCGTCACCATGCGCAGGGCTGGCATAGATGTGGGACGATAGCGCTGCATTTTGATTAGCGCGCTGAAGACGGTCGGAACGCCTGGCAAAATGGTAATGGCCTCACGAGCGAGGATTTTTGGCAGTTCTGGACCCACCTTTTCAGGCTGTCCCAGGTAGAGGCTCGCACCCGAAAGGCAGGCGTAAAAAACCTGGTAAAGGCTGTAATCAAAAGCGAGTGGCAGGAAGATGCCAATCCGATCGGTGGATTGATAGCGAAGGCGTGCCTGGATCGCTGGGCAGACAAAGGCCACATTGGCATGACTGAGCATCACGCCTCTAGGGGTGCCGGTGCTGCCAGAGGTGAAAACGAGAAAGGCCAAGTCCTCAGGCTCGATCTCCACGGGTGGAGTCTTAAAATGAGTCGGATTCCAGACGGTGCACCAGTCTTTGTCATCGACATCCACCACGAGGTGACCTTCACAGGCTTCGTTGAGTTGAGAGAGGCTGGCATCGATGAAGACGACCATTGGTTCGCATTGGGCCACAATCCGTCGCAGGCCTGCAGGTTGAATCTGGCTGGAGAGAATGCTGAAAATGATTCCCTGCCGGAGGGCAGCCAGGGCGAGCAGAACGGTTTCGACTCGATTTGGCAGCGTGATCAGGATTCGATCGCCTTTGCGAAGACCTGTGACTTGCATCCAAGCGGCCAGAGTTTCCACTCGCTTTTGAGCTTGTTGGAAAGTCAGGTTTTCAGAGCCACTTAAAAAAGGATGATCTGGCCGCTGGAGTGACGCTTCCGCCAGCCACTGGCTGGGTAGGGAAGAAGCGAACATTGATGAAGCCATTTGGAAACGTTAATAGCTAAGTCAGTATCTGCATGAGGTTTACGACTTTATGGGTCCGTAAAGATTTCCCGTGTCGGAAACTTCAGCTTTTCAGCGAAGGTCGAAATCCCCCTTGCACGCAGGCCAACCTTCTCGAAAGTACACTCTCGCATCAAGGCACGGATAGCTCAGTGGTAGAGCGGCTCGTTTACACCGAGTTGGTCGGGGGTTCGAATCCCTCTCCGTGTACCATTCGCAGGATTAGACTTCCAACGCAGCGAAGACTGCCGTGGCTTCATGGTGCTCACGAGAGCTGGCATGAAACAGGGAGAGGATGCCATCGGGCTCACTGGCGCGCGCCGTCATCATGAGGCGGACGCTGTCGTGTGACAAGAGCACGCCGTGACTGTCTTTTGCGCCGGTCTTTTCTGGAAAGACAAGGAATGCAGGGTCTTCAGACTTGCCCGGGAAACGCATCCCATAGGCTGGGCGTGTGTTCATGACTTCAGAGAAGTCAGCTTCTTCCCAGCCACCGTTGTTCAGTCCATCGCCGAGCCAAACGGTCAGAATGTTATCGGCATGCTGTTTCAGGTGACGACTGGTTTTTTCCAGGAACAGGCAGGCGGGCTCGGTTTCCTCAAGGATGCTCTGGAAGGCCTCGCCACGAATCTGGGGCGATAAAACGGAGATCACCGCGCCAATGTGAGCTGCGGCGAGCGTGATCAAGTGCAGATCTGGGCTGTGACGCAGGACGGTGATGACTTTTTCGCCACGACTGACACCGTTCTCTTGCAGCCAGGTGGCGATGCGAAGTACTCGCATCCAGGCTTCTTCGCAGGTGAATTCCATGCCGTCCACGGTCAACGTTTGTTCAGGAGACCGTTCGGCAGCATCCGAGAGAAAGGATGTCAGACAAAAAGGACCATTGCGCTGAGCACTCTGCCAGGGCTGAATGACCGAGGGTATGTGTGGAACGTTGAGCATCATATGGAAGTTATGGTTATTCTGAAAGTTAGCAAGAGAATGTTTTCGCGCACTCGTTCTATTGAATTACCCATTTTGGGGGTGGACGTTACTCATTAAGATCGATTTCAAGCCGCGCAGCTTCACAAAAATTGCGCGTGGACTTTTCGGATTCAACTTTCAGCCGAATGCTCAAAGATAATCAACGGTACTTAGATAATCCTGTGAGGTAGGTCTTGGCCAGGGATGAGGAGGGCTCATTGAAGAAGGAAGCCGTCAAACATGACTCTTCCACCCGCCCATTGGCGAGAAAGACCACCCAATCAGCCACCTTTCGAGCAAAACTGATCTCGTGGGTGGCTAGCACGATTTGTTGTCCCCCTTCAGCGAGCTCGCGAATCACATCCAGCACCTCGCCGGTCATGACAGGATCGAGCGCTGAAGTGGGTTCATCCAGGAGGAGCAGACGTGGTTTAGGAGCCAGGGCTCGGGCGATGGCTGCCCGCTGCTGCTGCCCACCTGAAAGCTCGGCAGGGCGTTTGTGAAAATGGCCCGCAAGACCCAAACGTGTGAGTAGCTCGACGGCCCGCTCGTGAGCCTGCTGTGCTGTCTGACCGTGCACCTGGGTCAGTGGCAGCGTCACATTTTGAAGGGCGGAGAGGTGGGGAAAGAGGTTGTAACCCTGGAAAACGAAGCCGTTTTGACGCAGCACCTTCAGGGCCCCGTCTTCCGTGTGAGGCAGCACGAGACCATCCTGCCGCACTTCGCCAGATTCAGGCAGCAGAAGACCGCCGAGCACACGCAGCAGGGTGGATTTGCCGCCGCCACTAGGGCCTAAAAGGGCAACGACACGAGCAGCGTCGCCGGTTTGAAAGGTCGCGCCGTTTAAAGCCAGGAAGTTGCCGTAACGTTTGGTCACTTCACAAGCCTCAAGTTTCATACGCAAATCTCCTCTCCAACTGACGTGCAAACCAGGACAGGGGCAGGGTCACGATCAAGTAGGCGGCCGCCAAGGGCAGGTAACCCTCCAGCGCCGTGTAGCTGCTGCTGTTCAAGATGCGCACCTTTTGCACCAATTCCTCAATGGCGATCACCGATAAAAGTGATGAGTCCTTGATGAGGGAAACGAGCTGGCCCGTCGTGCCTGGCAGTGCCCGGCGGATGGCCTGGGGGATGATGACAAAACGATAGGTCTGAACGATGTCGAACCCGACCGCGCGTGCGGCCTCACGCTGAGACGCACCGATGCTTTCGACTGCACCGCGAAAAATCTCGGCCAGATAAGCCCCCTCAAAACAACCCAGCAGCACGATGCCGACGACCAGGGGATCATTGATCCGCAGGGCCGTGGCGACGATGTAATAGCCGATGAGCAACTGAACCAGCAGGGGAGAACCACGCAGCAGCTCGACGATCCCTGTGCAGAGGAGTCGCACGGGCTCCACTGGCGCGCGACGCCCGAGCATGAGCGCAAACCCGACGATGATGCTGACCACCATGGCGCCCATGGAAATGAGCAGGGTCGTGACCCAGCCCCACAGAAACTGGCTGCGGTAGTTCCACACGCTCTGCCAGTTCCAGGAGTAATGCACGGTGGCAAAGGTCGCATACAACGCCAGAGATGCTCCGACGAACAAGACGAAGGTCCAGAGATAGGGGCGTTGGGGACCAGATGTCATGACTCGGCGGCGGGCTTCATTTCAGTAGCAGGAAGCATACGCATTGCCAGCCCTCTATGCAGCACATCGTCAGGGTTGCGTGGAGGTCTCGGTTTCGCGGGGTTTGTCGGGGCCTTCCCCACTGGCATTCACCCCGCGCAGAGGTTCGGCCTGCTGAATTTTCAAAAATTCGGCCAATCCCTGGGCGATTCCTGTGATCAATCGTGCCTGATACGCGGCTTGTTTGAGCCGACTCGCTTCAGTCGCATGGGTGAGGAAACCACACTCGATGAGTGCTGCGGGGACCTGCGTTTGACTGACCACGGCGTAATTGCGCTCTTTGATGCCGCGATTTTCAGCCTGAGTCGTGAGGCAACTGTGGCGCTGGAGGTGGTCTGCCAACCAGCGTCCGCGCTGATCAGACACCGTCGGGGAGGTGAGGCCGAGTCGGGTCTGAAGCGCGCGCACCACGGGAAGTGACTTTCGCTCGGTGTAATAAGTCTCGATGCCGCTCACTTCTGGGGCCGCGCTGGTGTTTAGATGCAGACTCACAAAAGCGGCGGCTTGCACCCGATCCGCCAAAGCTGCCCGCTCTTCTAAGGGCAGAAAGACATCGGTCTCGCGGGTCATTTGCACTCGCAGCCCCAGGCGCAGCAATTCTTGTCGGAGTTGCAGGGCGAGGTCGAGCGCCAAGTTTTTTTCAATCGCCCCGCCTGCGACTGCCCCGCCATCATGTCCACCATGTCCCGCGTCCACGACGACCAGCGGAGCCGCCTCCCAGGCCTTTAGACGCACCTGAGGCACTGCCTCCAGTTGCTGAGAAAGCCAAATCAAAGAGCAGAAACCAGCCGCCAGAGCCAGGTAAGACATCCCCACTCGCACACTCCAGAGGAGAAACTGCATAGGAGGAGGGAAGCGAGCGAGCATGTTTTTTTCAAAAATTATACGGAGTTTTAAAATATTTCTTGGCCTTAACTATTATAATCAGTAAAATGATATCATGAAAGCGTCTCCCGTTAGCTTTTTCGTGCCCACGGTCACTCTCACACTTCTCACCATGGTGGGCAGTGGTTCTCTGGCCCTGGGGCAGACGCCGCCTTCAGCAGGCTATGGCTTGGCCCCTGGAGCTGTCCAGGCCCCGAATTACCGCCCCTCCGGCTCTGCCTACCAGCCTACACCGCCGCGCAATCAGCCCCAGG
>JAIXVB010000741.1 GCA_027483245.1 Verrucomicrobiaceae bacterium
CCCGCGCTGCCGCCGTAGATGCCTACTCGACTCAGATCCATCCAGGGGCGTGTTTGGGCGGCTGTTTGAATCCAGGCGCGACGATCCAGGAAGCCGGCATCCTTCAGATTCTTCCAGCACACATCGTGGAAGGCTTTGCCTCGGTGATTCGTGCCCATGCCATCCATCTGCACGAGGATGAAGCCCAGTTCGGCGAGCTGATGTTGCCGCAGTAAACGACCAAATTCCTTGGGGCTGAAAGCGGAATGCGGCCCTGCGTAGATCTCTTCCACCACAGGATAGCGTTTCTTGGGGTCAAAGTGTGTTGGCTTGATGAGGATGCCATGGATGTCGGTTTTGCCATCGCGTCCTTTCGCCACCAACCGCTCGGGCAGACTCCAGCCTGTGGCCAGCAATCGAGAGGCATCTGCTTTCTCCAGAATCGTGACGAGCCTGCCGTCTGCACTCCGTCGCAGCTCGTGAACGGGCACATGATCCGCTCGTGACCAGATGGCGATGAAGTGACTCCGATCGGGTGAAAAATCGACGCGATGCTGCCCGTCAGATTCCGTCAGTTGTTTGAACCCAGAGCCATCAAAATTCACCCGGCATAGATGTTTGTGATACGGGTCTTCTTTGGCGCGTAAGCCACTGGCCATGAACCACACCACACGTTGAGTTTCATCCACATGTAGCACTTCTCGGACAGGCCATGTGCCCTTGGTCACTGCATTTTTAGGCTGACCTGTTTTCACATCATAAAGCCAAAGGTGGCACCAGCCATCACGCTCACTCATCCACAGAAGTTCGTTCGTTTTGTCGAGCCAATGTCGCCAGGTCTTCTGGGTGTAATCGATGAATGTCTGGCTCTTCTCTTCGGTGATGACACGCACGCTGCCTGTCTGTGCGTCTGCCGCAAGCACCCGGTAGAGCTGATGGCCACGTTGGTTGTAATCGAAGTAAAATTCACGACCGTCAGCGGACCAACGAATGTCCATGAGAGGCGATTGTTTGAAGGCTTGAGGAAACAAATCGTTCCGGATGTGAACCCCTTCGAAACCTCCTTCTTGAAGACGGAAAAGAACAGGGAAGGGCTGTGGCAGTTCATCCCCTGGTTTGGCATAATCAAACTCACGCACTTTGGGTTGGGATTGATCTTTGGGGCTGGACTCGACGATGGTGACGCGTCGCGTCTTCACTGGCGCTGCACCGATGGCGACAAAAGCGCGCGAGTCAGGTGACCACACACAGCGGCCATGAAAGGGAAAAGAACCATCGAGAGCTACCCTGAGGGCGCAGGGTTTGCCCGATTGGAGATCTCGCAAAAGCACCTTGCCCTGAGAGATCTCAGCGGTCCACTTGCCATCCGGTGACGGTGTTCCGCGTTCTTTTTTAGCAGGTTTTTCTTGGGGCTTGGAGATGCCTTTTCCATCAATGACGATGGCTTGTGGAATGGCTTGCGCCTGGATCGTTGCCAGCTTTTCACCCGTGCGAGTGGTGATCAGCCATATGTGCCCCTCATAGGTGCTCATTTCGCGGTCACTCTGCGCACGGATCCCACCGTAGCGAACATGCTCGCCTTTGGGGTTGATCCAAAAAAGCTCCACATCCGACTCGAGTTGATTGATGAACTTCAAACTCGAGGACATGCCGGTTTTCTTGGTGGCCTGCATCTCGATCTTCAGGGTCGATGTCTTCTGCGGGCTCTCCGTATCAACGCCCAGAAGACTCTGAAGATCAGGAGCGACTTTGCGTTCACCTGTCGCCGTTTGAATGAGCACAAACTCATGGCTTTCAGGTCCTGTCTGCACCCGATACCAAAAGGACTTTCCATCATTCAGCCACTTTGCTTCAAGACGATCTCTGAAAACTGCATTCTCCGTTAGCTTGGGCAGGCTCAGTGCGGCTTGAAAGTCCGCCGCGCTTGCCAGCGAGGTCAAACAGCTCACCGTCAGAAATCCTTGCACGAAGGATTGAAATCGAGTGAGCCGGCTAAGCGCTCTTGAGGCCTTGAATTTGAAAGGAATAAACATCATCACGAGTGAGGCCAAACGCGCAAGCTCACGCGTTGCTTAGCGCGCGAGTGCTTTTCTTGGATCAAAGAT
Source organism: Verrucomicrobiaceae bacterium (assembly GCA_027483245.1). Classification (GTDB taxonomy): domain Bacteria; phylum Verrucomicrobiota; class Verrucomicrobiia; order Verrucomicrobiales; family Verrucomicrobiaceae; genus Prosthecobacter. The sequence continues at coordinate 2,085 of JAIXVB010000741.1, forward strand.
TCGTTATCGGAGGCTTTGTAAGATGATAAGAACGAAAGAAAGTTGGCTTAAGCTCGGAAGCTTCATTTATGATTGATCGCATCATGAAAGCATTCTTTTTATTCGTCACCGTCTCACTGTCAGCAGCTGAGCCGATCACGCTGAAGCTATGGCCTGAGGGGGCACCCGGTGAAAGGGTCACTCCTTCGAAGGCGACGATCGAGTTTGTGCAAAAGCGCGCTGGCAAGAGCACCGTGATAGATGTGAAAGAGCCAACCCTCACGGTCTATCGGCCTAACAAACCGAATGGAACCAGTGTGATCGTGGCCCCTGGGGGCGGTTATGCTTTTCTTTCAGCTGTGCATGAGGGCACCAAAGTGTGTGAATGGCTCCAGTCCATCGGTGTCACAGGGGTGTTGTTGAAATATCGCACGCCGACGCGGGACGAAGCTGCGCCTCATGCTTATCCAGTTCAGGATGCACAGAAGGCTCTAGACATCGTCCGCAAGAATGCGGAGGCCTGGAAGCTCAATCCGAAGCGGGTTGGTCTGCTAGGCTTCAGTGCAGGGGGCAATCTGTTGGCTCATCTGGCTTGTGATCGTGAAAAGGATAATACAGAGGCCCTTCAACGTCCAGACTTTGGCATCATGATTTATGGGGGTGGCTTTCTGGATCTCAATGCACCGACGAAGCTCAAAGCAGACTTCAA
>JAIXVB010000381.1 GCA_027483245.1 Verrucomicrobiaceae bacterium
TCTTTTGCTTGAGTCGTCGCTGAGCTGCTGGGTGCTGAATCCACTGTCTCCTGAGTTGTCCCTGAGACACGAAAGGTTCGTGCACTCACTCGGAAATCATGATCTGTATATAATTCGAGGGGCGTGGTGCCAGTAATCGTGTTGCCAGTCCTTTGCGTGCGCAGTGAAACTCGAGCTCGTGTAGTATCAGAAGGAACGATCGCCGCAGTTTCAAAATCACCACTTCCCGCTAAACGTGTCTCAATGACATAAAGAGTCTCGGCCTTAGAATTGTCTTTCCACTCGATATCGACAGCTCCCGCCACTGGTGAAGTGACGGCGGTAAAGTCCGAGGGTGCTAAAAAGGGTGTGGTAGATGTCGCCACCTCTGTCGCAGAAGATTCTACAGTTGTCGCATTCGCATCTTTTTTGAAAAGAGCCCTTACCCTCCACTCTCTCGTTGTCCCTGCATCTGTAGTGACATTCAAAGTGGTTCTGTTAGCCGTGATGTTCGAAGCAAGAACCGTAAATGTACTCTCCGAGGGAAGTTTTGTTTCGATCTGATAACTGCTCTCATTGCTAGAGTTGTCTCTCCAACTCAATCGAACTGTTGTTTCATCCACAGCGGTGGCCGTGAGAGCTGTTGGAGCCCTCACTGAGGGAATTGTCACAACAACAGGGGCCGAATAAGCAGTGTTGTTTAGATTATAAGTTGCGTCGCTTCCGCCGATGGGAGTCACTGTTTGATCAGTCTCATTGCGACGTGTCGAACGAATAAAGAATTCATAGGTGCTACCAGGCTCGAATTTATGAGCAACGGGGTTTCCATCAAGGCCTACCAAATATTCATGCTCGTAAATGACATCATTGAGAGAAAAAGAATAATTATTCAAATGAGTGTAGTTTTGATCCCCAGACTTGCGATAAACAACCTGATGAAACAGGGCATTAGTGTTTGCTCCTGCTGCATTCCAAGACAATCGAAGTCGTCCATCCTCCTCAACCGTGTCGAACAATTTAGTGACTTGAAAGTTCGTAGGCGTAGCCATGGAGCCGGTTCCATCAGTCACCACATGTTGTATGATTGGGGCCGCACTTGCCTCTACGATTCCAGCATGCATCTTATAAGCAATCACGCGGAATTGAACGATCACATCCTTTGCTAACAGCTCCTTTTTTGTTATCGTCGTGTATGTTGATTGGGAATCCTGGGGTAAAAATTGCACTGTTTGGAACGGACCTACGTTACCAATTCGGAGATCAAGCCTGTAACCGCTTTCGTCATTAGCATTGTCGGTCCAATTCAGTGCGTATGTATGCGCATCCGTGATACTCGCGACTGCGGGGACTGTGGAAACCATTCCTGCTCTAGAGAAGGACACACGAGCATTTGTTGGCTCTGCTGGTGGTGTTGCTTTCACCGAATGCAACGATGCAGCAAGCAGTACCGCAGTCAGGCACAACGAGACGGCTCGGCGGGATAAGAGAAAAAGTGTCATGATCGGAAAAGGTTGGGGGAAATGGAAAAGCTGCCACGTTATGACAACACACCACAGCGGATTTGTTCGATCATCGTAACAAAAATGTCATTACATCGTCAATCCTTTATCCACACATCGCACATTTTGAAGACTGCCCTAAAATCCAAGGCGGCAAAACTCCAAAAAAGACATGATTCCAGAAATCCCAAGAAAACATTCGAGGGTTTAAGGCCTTTTCAAAGCATCACATAATAAATCATTCCTCCAAGACAGGATTGGTCAAAGTTCCAATGCCTTCGATCTCGATGCTGACACTATCGCCAGCGTTCATCCAAAGTGGAGGTTTTCGCGCCATTCCCACGCCATGCGGAGTGCCTGTTAAAATCACGGTTCCTGGCAATAAAGTCGTGCTGCCGCTGAGAAACTCAATGAGGGTGGGCACGTCAAAAATCATATCATTCGTATTCCAATCCTGGACCGTTTCACCATTGAGAATGGTCTTAATTGCCAAAGAATTGGGGTTCGGCAGCTCGTCGGGTGTGACCAGAACAGGCCCCAGAGGACAAAAAGTGTCGAAAGTCTTGCCCCGGCACCATTGACCACCCCCGCCATTTTTCTGCCAGTCGCGAGCACTGACATCGTTCGCAGCAGTGTAGCCAAGCACATAATCAAGCGCCTCCTCCTTGCGAACATTTTTAGCAGCTTTGCCAATCACAAGAGCCAACTCACACTCATAATCCACACTGTTGCTTTTCAAATGCGTTGGCAGGAGAATGGGATCCCCAGGGTTCTGCACGGCTCCTGGACTTTTCATGAAGAGCACTGGATGCTCAGGAATGGCAGCGCCGCTTTCTTCCGCATGAAATTTGTAGTTCAGCCCGATACATAAAATCGCCGTCGGCTGGACTGGAGCGAGTAACTTAACCACGTCGGCTACAGTCTCAGAAACTGAAAAATCCCCAAAGATGTCGCCTGTAATTACTCGTGCGGATCCATCTGCCTGCTGAGCTGCATACGAAGGAGTGCCGGAAGAATCAAGGAAACGAATAATTTTCATGGGAGGAGAGAAAAGATAACGCGCGAACTCAGAATTTTTAACGGCAATTAAAAGCAACGCAGTCTTCGTAACGAGCGCCCTGTCCTCCAAAAAGATCAAGGGAACTGCCAATCGTTCCATCAAGTCGACCATGGCTCAAGGCATCCACTCTCCACAAATCATCCAGGTGGCGAATCCCCCCCGCATAAGTCATTGGAATGGAACTGTGCTGCCCAAGGTAGGATACGAGGGCTTCATCGATTCCCTCACACTTACCTTCAACATCCACGGCATGAATGAGGAACTCGGCACAATGATCGGCCAAGAAACGCAAAACCTCAGGAGTCAGGTGCAAATCCGTCAGCGTTTGCCAACGATTCATGGCAACAGTCCATCCCTCGTCTGTTGCTTTGCAACTGAGATCAATCACCAACCGATCTTTGCCTGCTGCTACAACCATTTCTTGAAGTCGTGCCTCAGAAAAGCAGCCATCAGTTTCAAATAAATAACTCGTGACGATGATATGGCTAGCACCTGCTTCGAGATACTCCGCGGCATTGCTGGGGTGAATGCCACCACCGACCTGCAGTCCATTGGGATAAGCAGCCAGAGCTGATTTGGCAGCCCCCTCATTGCCTTTACCGAGCAAGATCACATGTCCACCCGTGAGGCCATCACGTCGATACAACTCCGCATACCAAGAGGCATCACGATCACTGACGAAATTGGTTTTCAAACCCGTCCCTGTGTCGCTGAGACTCGAGCCGACAATCTGCTTCACCTTACCATCATGAAGATCAATGCAGGGGCGAAAACGAGTCATACGTATGATTCAGAATCGCCGAAAGTAAGAGAGTCAAGCGCTGCAATGCAATGTCAGATCAAGGCAGAAATCGGAAGCGGAGAAAGGTCCGCTACACCCTTGGGAAACATGCGTTTGCGCAGAGTCAAAACTTCAGGTTCCCCCGTCGTGATCAGGACAACGTGTTCAAAGTGCGCGCTGGGTTTACGATCTTGCGTGATCGCAGTCCATTTATCGGACAGCACGCGAGTTTTCTCCGTGCCCATGTTGATCATCGGCTCAATTGCCAATGTCATGCCTGCTTTGAGACGTGGGCGGTCACCTTTTTTGCCATAATTAGGCACCTGAGGTTCTTCATGGAGCTTTCTACCAACACCATGTCCAACGAACTCACGAACCACGGTGTAACCATACTGAATCACATGCTCTTCAACGGAAGCGCACAGATCTCCCAACATCCAGCCATCCCGAGCATGTCGAATGGCGACATGGAGAGATTCTTCAGTAGCAGCAAGCAAATGCAGCGTTTCTTGCGCGACATTTCCGACGGGAACAGTCAAGGCGTTGTCACCGATCCAGCCGTCATACTCGATTCCAACATCGATTTTGACGATGTCTCCATCTTGGATCACCCGAGGACCGCCGATTCCGTGAACGATTTCCTCGTTGATCGAAATACAAATGTGCCCTGGAAATTGGCGGTAGCCTAAAAAGGCACTCTTACAGCCCCGGGCTTTCATCTCTGCAGCCGCAAAACGATCAACCTCACCCGTAGTGACTCCAACCTGCACTTGCGCAGAAGTCACCAACAGAATGTCACGTGCAATTTGGCAGGCTTTCCGAATGCCCTGCTGTTGAACACCGTGACGGATCGGAATTTTATTGGAATTAAGAAGTCCCATGTTCGCAGAGCTTACATGCCTTGATTGTAGATCAACCAAGCCACTCCAACGAGCGTGATGAGAGCAATCGAAACCCAGAGCCAAACAACTGTGGTGGGGTCAGCGACGTTGCCCGACTGTTGCATACGGTCGAATCGACCTTTGATACGACCCTTTTTCAAGAAGCCGTCATAATGACTCTGCAAGAGGTGCGTTTCGATCTGGCGCATCACGTCCAACACAACACCGACAAGAATCAAAAGGCTAGTGCCACCGAAGAACTGAGCTGTCTGGGGTGCAATGCCAAGCCAAGCACTCACGACACCTGGCATGATGTAAAGTCCAGTGAGGAAGATGGCTCCAGCAAAGGTCAGGCGACTCATTGTGAAATCCAAGAAATCTGCTGTCGGTTTACCGGGACGAATCCCAGGAATGTAACCACCGCTCTTCTTGAGATCTTCGGAGATTTGTGTGGGCTGAAACATCGTCGCCACCCAGAAGTAGCTGAAGAAGAAGATCAGCGCAGCAGACAAAGCGTAATAGACGAAACCAGAACTGATCCAAGCTGAGAAGTCTTGAACCGCGCGAACGTCAGGGAAAAGCGAACTGAGAATCTGAGCTGGGAAAAGCAAAATAGCCTGGGCAAAGATGATCGGCATCACGCCAGAATAATTGATTTTCAAAGGCAAGTATTGTGTTTGACCACCATAGACTTTCCGACCCACCACACGCTTAGCATACTGAATAACGATTCTCCGTGTCGCCTGAGTCAGAGCAATAACACCTGCGATCACGATGATCATGAAGGCCAAGAGAAGAACCAAGGTTGCGGGCTTGCTCATGTCCGTTCCGACATTACCAACGTAAGTCTGCCAGACCTGAACCATGGCGCCTGGAAGATCAGAAACAATGTTGACGCAGATCAACAGTGAAACACCGTTGCCGATGCCACGCTCCGTGATCATTTCACCCAGCCACATCATCAACATCGTGCCAGCCGTGATCGTGATGACGGTCGTGATCACAAACCACACGTCATAATCAGGCACGAGTGGTCGTTGGAGACGATCAATTGTATCTTGGAGACCACCTAGGAAGATGTTTTGCCCTGGATTTTGCAACGACTGTGCAAGCAGGTAACCTTGGAACAAGCAGAGAGCGATGGTCGCAAGGCGCGTGTATTGCGTGATTTTCTGGCGTCCACCATCTTCTCGAGCCATCTTGCTCAAACTTGGCACCACCGCTGTCAGCAACTGCAACATGATGGATGCACTGATGTAGGGCATGATACCCAAGGCAAAGATGGCACAGTTTTGCAATCCTCCGCCGCTGAAAACGTTCAGCAAGGCAGCCACCTGTGCCGCTCCTGATCCAGCATCTGATGTGCGGGTTTTGATCCACTCATCGAGAACCGTAACATCCACACCCGGAAGCGTGATGGCAGCACCGATACGGACGATGACAATCATCGCCAAAGTGAATAAGATGCGGGAACGAAGGTCTGGAACCTTGAAGCTATTGGCAAACGCAGAAATCATGATTGGGAGTAAAAGAAAGCGGGCCTAGCCATCTCACAACTTAACGGTTGCTTGGTGACTGGCCCGCTGACGGGTTGAATTCGATCCGGGTATTAGGCGGCGATGGTGCCACCGGCCTTCTCAATCTTCTCGCGGGCCGAAGCACTGACGCTCTTGATCTCGATCGTCAATTTGCGTGTCAGGTCACCCGAGCCAAGAATTTTGATGGCGTCGCAGTTGCGATTCACAATGCCCTTTTCGCGAAGAGATGCTTCATTGATCACAGAACCATCTTCGAAAAGATTCAGAGAGCTCACATTGACGACTTCGTAGACGTCACGGAATTGAACATTGCTGAAACCCTTCTTTGGAAGGCGACGGTGAAGGGGCATCTGACCACCTTCAAATCCGGGGCGGATACCAGCACCAGCGCGGGCTTTTTGACCCTTGTGCCCTTTGCACGAAGTCTTGCCGTGGCCGGAGCTCTCACCGCAACCAATGCGCTTACGACGCTTTTTAGCGCCCGGGCGGGGTTTGACGTCTTGAATTCTCATGGAAGTTTAAAAAAATAGAATGAAAAGAAGATTAGAGAGCTTTGCGCTCTTTGATTTCCTTGCCGCGAGCGCGGAGGATTTCATCTCTTGGGCGAAGAGCACCGAGAGCAGCCAGTGTGGCTTTAACAACATTGGCGTGATTGCTCGAACCAAGTGATTTACCGATTACGTCCTTCACGCCAGCAGCTTCAAGGACTGCACGAGCACCACCACCAGCAATAATGCCAGTTCCTGGTGTTGCTGGCTTCAGCATGATGCAACCGCCACCGTGCTCACCGATCACTTCATGAGGAATCGTGTTATTGTTGAGATGCACACGGTTCATGTTTTTGCGGGAAGCTTCAGTCGCCTTCTTGATCGCATCTGCGACTTCGTTAGCTTTACCAAAACCACAACCGACGCGACCTTGTTGGTCACCTGCGACCACAAGGGCCGAGAAACTGAAGCGGCGACCGCCTTTGACGACCTTGGCGCATCGATTGATGTGCACCACTTTTTCGATGGAGTCCGGACGGGAATCACCTGAAGATTCGCCAGTGGCGGGACTGAGTGTAGCTGCTGCCATAAATGGGATTCGACGAGATTAGAATTTCAGACCCTTTTCGCGGGCGGCGTCGGCAAGTGCTTTCACTTTGCCATGATAAGTGAAGCCACCGCGGTCGAAAACCACGGCTGTGATATTCGCAGCTAAAGCGCGTTCAGCGACAGCCTGACCCACTTTTGCAGCGGTAGCACTGTTGGAACGACTTTCACCGAAACCTTTTTCTTTTGTAGAAGCGGAAACGATGGTTTTGCCTGCGACATCATCAATGAGTTGGGCATACACATTGGTGTTTGAAAAATAAACAGCCAAACGTGGACGCTGAGGAGTGCCACTGAGGGTCTTACGGATGCGCGCGTGGATACGCGTGCGGGATAATTTGCGGTTCTTCGCTGCCATGATGACGTTCCTCCTATTACTTCACACTCTTGCCTGCTTTGCGGCGGATCTGCTCGCCTGCATAACGAACCCCCTTGGCCTTGTATGGCTCAGGCGGGTAATAGGCGCGGATATCAGCGGCGAGCTGCCCGACGACCTGCTTGTCAATGCCTTCAATGGCAATCTTGGTATTGTCCGTGACAGTCACCTTTACCCCTGTTGGGATCGGGTGAAGACGCGGATGAGACTGACCCAAGTTAAGGTCGATCACATCACCTTTAACCGCGGCACGAAAACCGACGCCATGGATTTCAAGGTTCTTGGTGTAACCTTTGCTGACACCTTCGATCATGTTGCTGATCAAGCGCTGACTTGTGCCGTGCATTGCACGCACCTTGCGGTCTTCGCTTGAACGCGTAACTGAAAGATCTTTACCCTCGTTGGCCACCAGAATACCTTCTGGGAGCGTCCAAGTGAGTTTGCCTTTAGGCCCCTCGACCAGCACGCTTTGATCAGCGCCGATCTTCACGGTGACCTTGTCAGGAAGAGAAATGGGTTGTTTACCGACTCGTGACATGATGATGATCCTCGTGTTACCAAATTTGTGCCAACAGTTCGCCGCCCACTTTGGCTTTTTTCGCACGTGCACCAGTCATGATGCCACGTGAGGTGGACAGGATAGAAATGCCGAGGCCGCCGAGCACGCGAGGAATCTCGTCGGAAGACACATACTTGCGCAGCCCCGGCTTGCTGATGCGAGTCAGGCTGCGAATCACCGGGGACTTGCCCTGGTATTTGAGTTTCAACTTCAGGCGCGGGTGAGCGTCTTTGGTGTCCACTTCATAGTTCCAAATGTAACCTTCTTCCTGCAAGATGCGGGAGAGTTCGGACTTCATTTTGGAGAAAGGAATAAACACTTCCTGCTGGCCAGCTGAGGCAGCGTTACGGATGCGTGTTAAAAAATCGGAAATCGGGTCAGTCATGGGTCGCGGAATATCAGCGTTTCGGATTATGCAGCGGCTTCGGCGGACTCACCTGCCTTGGTCTGAGTTGTTTTGCCACGGAAGGGCATGCCTAGAGCACGGAGCAATTCACGTGCATGGTCATCATTGTTTGTCGAAGTGACAAAAGTGATGTCGAAACCCAGAGTGCGCTTGATCTTATCAAGTTCGATTTCAGGGAAGATCGATTGATCGCTGATACCGAGAGTGTAGTTGCCGCGACCATCAAAAGCCTTTGGAGCAACACCGCGGAAGTCACGAATGCGTGGGACGGCAGTTTTGACGAGGCGCATAAGGAAGTCATACATGCGAGTTCCGCGAAGTGTCACTTTAACGCCCACAGCTTCACCTGCTCGGAGCTTGAAGTTAGCGATGGCTTTCTTGGAAAGTGTAATAACAGGTTTTTGACCTGTGATTAAAGTCACTTCATTGACGGCATCTTCGATCGCCTGCTTGCGCTCACCTTGTGAGCCGACCGAGCAATTGATGACGATTTTTTCAAGCTGAGGGACTTGATGAACATTCTCGAGTCCGAGCTGAGATTTCAGCGCGTCGCGAACTTTATCTTTATAGAGCTTTTGAAGCTGGGGTTCCATGGATCAGATTTGGCTGTGCCTCCTTTCCTCTGAAGACCTCGCGAAGACGAGGCGTGGAGCAGAGGGGGTTGGCATATTGGATGACTACTTCTTCTTCGCAACTTTCTTCTTCGCCGTTTTTGCTTTTACTTCAGCAATTTTGACGTTGGAGATATGAATCGGGCCTTCTTGCTCGATAATTCCTCCGTTTGGACGTTCCTGAGTTGGCTTGACCGCTTTCTTGATCATGCGCACTCCTTCAATCAGGACGCGGTTTTTTGCCGTTTGGACTTCAAGGATGGTTCCTTGAGCACCTTTATGGGCACCGGAGATAACGACGACTGCGTCGCCTTTTTTAACATGGGTCTTGATCTGGCTCATAGCACTTCTGGGGCGAGGGAGACGATCTTCATGAAATTCTTGTCACGCAGCTCACGAGCTACAGGACCGAAGATGCGAGTTCCTTTTGGATTGTTATCTTTGTCGATGATGACGATGGCATTTCGATCGAATCGAAGAATGGAACCATCATTGCGGCGAATTGGATGAGCTGTGCGAACAACAACTGCACGAACGACTTCACCTTTCTTGACACTTGCTGTCGGCGTTGATTCGCGCACGTGTGCCGTGATGATATCACCGACGTAAGCGAAACGTGTGTTTTTCTTTCCAAGAACACCGATCATTTTAGCGACTCGGGCACCGGTATTGTCTGCTACCGGGATTGACGACTCCATTTGCAACATAACTTTTCTTCCTCAGATGAATGGGTTGAACTGTTTCGATCTTCTGAGGTTAGTGCTTTTGCACTTCCACCAGGTTCCAGCGCTTCAGCTTGCTCAATGGGCGGCACTCAACAATGAGCACTTTGTCGCCAGTTTTAGCCTGCTCAGTTTCGTCATGTGCGTAAAACTTGGAAGTTTTACGAATGATCTTCTTGAACCGGGGATGGGGCACGCGACGCTCCACTTCGACCACAATGGTCTTGTTCATTTTATCGGACACCACCACACCCACGCGTTCCTTACGGACAGGTGCTTTGATGGTTTGCGTTTCTGCAGTTGTTGCCTCACTCATGATTATAAATTGGGTCAGTAGGTTGCTCCAGGGCTTACGCTGCTTTGACAGCAGCGGCATGAGCACGCTCTGTGACGATAGTTTGAATGCGAGCCACTTCACGGCGCAGCAACTGCAGACGTGCAGGGTTTTCAAGTTGGCCGCTCTGCTGCTGAACACGCAGGTTGAGCATTTCCTGGCGCAATTCCCGACGGCGAGCATTCAGCTCTTCGACGGACAATTCACGGAGTTCTTTGGTCTTCATGAGGGGTCAGGAGAAAGGATTAGATGGTTGCAGCACGGGACACGAAACGAGTGCGCAGTCCAAGTTTGTTAGCAGCAAGACGACTTGCTTCACGGGCGGTGGCTTCATTGACGCCAGAGATTTCAAATAGCATGTGTCCAGGAAGGACGACTGCGACCCAGAACTCAGGTGAGCCTTTACCTTTACCCATTCGGGTTTCAGGCGGACGAGCAGTCACGGGTTTGTGGGGGAAAATACGAATGAACACTTTTCCTTTGCGCTTGAGGAAGCGATTGATCGCAACACGGCAAGCTTCAATTTGATTGTTCTTGATCCATCCACGATCCAGAGTTTGCAGTCCAAACTCACCGAAGTCGAGTTTGTTACCACGGGATGCTGTTCCCGAGCGACTACCGCGCTGGGTTTTGCGATGCTTTACACGACTTGGAAGAAGGGCCATACGTCAACTCCTGGGTTGAAATCCTAAAGGGGGTTTTTCTTTGTAACTTATTGAGCTGCAGCAGGTGCTTCTTGCGTTGCTGGCTGCGGCTGCTGTTGCTGATATTGCTGACGAGGGGGGCCCGAACGCTCACCACCGCGACGTCCAACTCCACCACCACCGCCGCCACCTGGGCCGCTGTTGCGATCACCACGATCACGACGACGATCATTGCGAGGAGTCGTGTTTTCAGGAGCATTGCCACGGTTCATCCAGACTTTCACGCCAATGATTCCATAAACGGTGCGAGCTTCTGTGAAGCCATAATCGATTGGGATACGCAGCGTTTGAAGAGGGACTTTACCTTGGCGATACTGCTCAGCACGAGCAATGTCAGCACCACCGAGACGACCAGCAACACGGATTCGAATTCCTTCTCCACCCATGTCCATGGCTGTTTGCACAGCACGTTTCATAGCACGACGGAAAGAAATACGGCGTTCAAGCTGAACGGCAACGCTTTCAGCGATCAGTTGAGCATCCAATTCAGGTTGCTTGATTTCAAAGATATCGATCTTCACCTGCTTGCCACCGCACATTTCAGAGACCTTCTGGCTCATCACTTCGATTTCTTGACCTTTACGGCCAATCACGAGTCCTGGACGAGCTGTATGCAAAGTCACACGCACCTGGTTCCATGCGCGCTCAATCACGATCTTCGAAAGAGCTGCTTGCATGAGCTTTTCCTTCAAGTAACTGCGGATAGCGAGGTCACTGTGGAGAGCATCTGCATACTCTTTTTCTGGAGCATACCACTTAGAGCGCCAGTCTTTCGTGACGGCGAGGCGGAAGCCAATCGGATTTACTTTCTGTCCCATAAATGAATTGTTTGGAGATTATTCAGCAGAGGCTTTTGCCTTGGACTTATTGACACGCTTGGCAGGCTTTTCGGCCTCTTCTGGCTTGTTGCCAAGAATGACAGTGATGTGTGTCATTCTCTTTTTGATCGGCGAAGCCGAACCACGTGCACGAGGAGTGATGCGTTTGAGCGCAGGACCAGGTGTTGCAACAGCGCTGCGAACGACAAGTTCATCGGCGTCTAATTCGTGATTGTTTTCTGCGTTAGCGACAGCTGAACGGAGAACTTTACCCACCAAGAACGCAGCCTTCTTCGGAGTGAAGTCGAGAACGCTGAGAGCTTGGGAAACTGGCATGCCAGTAATTGCTCGTGTGACTTGACGCGCCTTCTGCGATGAGATGCGGGCGTATTTATAGATTGAACGCACTTCCATAACCTTAGAATGATCTGTTGATATCGACTTTGCCTCTGTCTCCGACCTTCACCGGATCAGCTGCGTTTGCTAGCTCCTGAACCACTGCACCGCTAATAGAGCTGCGCACTTCAGTGACAAGGATCTTTGCGATGGGTTTATCCTCGCGGTAAATTTCGAA
>JAIXVB010000413.1 GCA_027483245.1 Verrucomicrobiaceae bacterium
ACACGCAAGGTCGAGCCCAAGACGACACCCGCTCAGCCACGTTACCCTCAGAAATACGTGTCTTGGTCCAATCATCTCGATGCGGAAGCAAACGCATTGCGCATTGAAGAAGAGGCTGCTTCACGCCGTGGCGATCCTCCGACAGAGAAACTCCAAGGTGAATGGCGCAACCGTTTGGAAGATGTGCTCTGGGCTCTTCTGAATGCGCCTGAGTGGGTGTTTGTGCCCTGATTCTTTCTTTAAACTCAATCGTTCTTATCCACGTTACCCTTTTATGAAACGTCGTCATTTTCTACAAACTGCAGCCTTGGCCCCCTTTGCATCCATGGGGGTGCGTGCCTCCTCCTCGGCTCCGATTCCGATGGGCAAAGCGGAGCATTGCATCTTCATTTGGTTAGGGGGAGGCATAGCTCACATGGATACCTTTGATCCGAAGGCGGTCGGAGACCCCAAAGCCAATCCCAAGAAAGCGGGGTCGGCGTATCCCTCCATCGAGACCTCCGTGCCAGGCGTGCGTGTCTGTGAGCACTTGCCGAAAACAGCGCGGGTGATGGAGCATGTCACGGCTGTGCGCACGGTGTTTCACAACGTCATCAACGAACACGCCATCGCGACCAATTTTGTTCATACGGGCCGCCCCGTCAGTGGCAATGCCAGCTATCCTTCCATAGGATCCATCGTGGCTCATCAGCGCGGTGCGGCGAACCCGAAGGTGCCTGCCTACATGCTGATTGGTTATCCCAGCCCGAGCCGTGGCCCAGGCTTCTTGGGGGCCAAGTATGGCAATATCTATCTCTCGGATACCAAGGCGGGGCCCTCCGGATTCACACGGCCTGAATACGTGACCTCCCAGCGAATCAGCGCTCGTGAAAAACTGCTCAAGCCCCTTCAAGATCGTGCCGCGAGAGACTCTGCTTTGGCGGATTATGAGGCGGCTCAAAAAGAGGCGCTACGCCTCGCGGGACCCGAGTTCATGCGCAACTTCAAGCTGGATGAGGAATCCGCGGATCTGCGCAATGCCTATGGCAGCGAGTTCGGTCAACGCTGCCTGCTGGCACGCCGACTGATTCAAGACGGAGTGCGTTTCATTGAGGTCTCGCACAACCTTGGTTTCGTCAATGGCACGGGTTGGGACACGCACAATGACGGTCAAGAAAAGCAGCATCTGCTCATTCAAGATTTGGACGATGCGTTGGCCACGCTCATCACCGATCTCAAAACGCACGGTATTCTGGATAAGACACTGATTGCGGTGGGAACTGAATTTGGCCGCCCGCCAGAATTCGATGGCGGCGGTGGTCGTGGTCATCAGTGCAGCACCTTCAGCATGATCCTGGCTGGCGGCGGCTTAAAGCACTGCGGTGCTTATGGCGTCACGGATGATCTCGCGAAAAAGATTGTCGAAAACCCAGTCTCCACGCCTGATTTTCACGCCACGATCCATGCAGCGTTGGGAATCAATCCCACGCATGAACTGATGGATTCTTCACGTCCTGTGCCGATCACCGATGGGGGCAAACCGATCGCATCTCTCTTTGGCTAAGTCGCAGTTATCACATTCTGTTATCGACTTGATGCCTGAATAGAATCTCAAGGTGAGAATGTGTGGCGTATTATCATGCATAACGTGATACCAACCATGCAACCTGACTACGATGTTCTGATCATTGGCGGCGGCCCCTCGGGCACCAGCACAGCTACCATCCTCGCAGAGTATGGGCATCGAGTCCTGGTTCTGGAGCGCGAAAAGTTTCCACGCTACCATGTGGGGGAGTCTTTGATTCCCTTTACCTATGGGCCGCTCGAGCGACTGGGCATGATTCCCAAAATGAGGGGGTCTCATTTCACCAAAAAATACAGCGTCAGCTTTGTCCAACCGGATGGGCGCAGATCCCAGCCGTTTTACTTTCACACCCGCTACGACAAAGAAACCGTCGCTCAGACATGGCAGGTTTTGCGGTCTGAATTCGATCAGATGCTGATGGAGAATGCCCGTGAGAAGGGGGCCGAAGTTCTCGAAGAGACGACCGTTTCTCAACTGCTGAAAGACGAGAGCGGCAAGGTCATCGGGGTCGAGATTCACGGGCTCGATGGTGTGAAACGAAACCTGTATTCAAAGTTGGTCATTGATGCTTCTGGTAAGGAAGCTTTTGCCTCCAATCGTCAAGGCTGGCGTGTCGGTGATCCCATGCTGAACAAGGTCGCTGTTTGGACGTACTACAAAGGTTCCAAGCGCGGTATCGATTTGGATGAAGGGGCCACCACGATTGCTTTCGTTCCTGACAAAGGCTGGTTTTGGCACATCCCGCAGCATGGTGACATGGTGAGCGTTGGCGTGGTCGCGGAGGGAAAATACCTCAGTCGTGAAGGGGTGCGTGATCCTGAGACCATGTTCCAGCGTGAGATATCCCAGAACGAGTGGATTCGTGAGCATCTCTCAACAGGCACTTGCACGGGTGAATATTGGCTGACCAGCGAGTATTCACGCCATTCAAAGTTTGGTGCTTCCCCCGGCCTTTTGCTCGTCGGAGACGCGTTTGCTTTCCTCGATCCTGTCTTTAGCAGTGGCGTGATGTTGGCTCTCAAAAGTGGGGTGCTGGCGGGGGAGGAAGTTCACAAGGCATTGGTGGCCAATGATCTCGCTCCTGAGCGCTTCGCCCATTATGGACAGACCCTTCGTCAAGGCGTCGAGAACATGAGAAAGCTGGTTTACGCCTTCTACGATCCAAAGTTCTCCTTCAAGGATGTGGTGATGAAGTATCCCGAAGCAGGTGCCGAACTCACGGACTGTTTGTCCGGTGACTTGAACAAGGACTACAGCTCACTGTGGAATCGCATCCGGGAATTTGTTCCTTTACCGGAAGATTTGCCTTACGGGGTGCCGCTTGCGGCTTGAGACCCGCTGAAAACAAAAAGCCGCGCTAGGGAAATCCCAGCGCGGCTTTTGGTTGAAGGTGATGATTACTTCAGGGCCTTTTTGAGAGCCTCTGCTTTGCTGGTGGATTCCCAGGTGAGGTCGGCATCGTCTTTGCCGAAGTGACCATAGTTCGTGCTCTTGCTATAGATCGGACGCAGCAGGTTGAGCTGTTTCACGATGTCGGCTGGCTTGAACGAGAAGACGCTAAGGACTGCGTCCAGGATGGCGTCATCGCTGACGATTCCTGTGCCAAAGCTATCGACATGCACGCTCACTGGAAGCGGATGACCGATGGCGTAAGCGAACTGGATTTCGCAGCGTGTCGCAAGACCTGCAGCAACGATGTTTTTTGCAACCCAGCGGCCCATGTAAGCAGCACTGCGGTCCACTTTGGAAGGATCTTTGCCCGAGAAAGCACCACCGCCGTGGCGGCCCATGCCACCGTAAGTATCGACGATGATTTTGCGTCCGGTCAGACCGCTGTCACCCTGAGGGCCACCAACGACAAATTTGCCAGTTGGGTTGATAAGATACTCGGTGTCCTTGGTCAGCATGCTCTTTGGCAGCACTTTCTTGATGACTTGCTCGATGCAGAACTTCTCGATTTCAGCATGTTCCACACTCGCGGCGTGCTGAGTGGAAATGACGACGTTGACGATGCGGGTGGGTTTGCCATCGACATATTCGACAGAAACTTGGCTCTTCGCGTCAGGGCGCAGCCACTTGGCGGCTTTGCCAGCTTTGCGGATCTTGGTCAACTCACGGCCGAGGCGGTGAGCATACATGATCGGAGCGGGCATGAGTTCTGGGGTTTCGTCACAAGCGAAACCGAACATGATGCCTTGGTCGCCAGCGCCTTGTTCGGCGTGCTTTTTACCTTCGGCAGCCTTTTCATCCACTCCTTGAGCGATGTCAGGACTCTGAATGGTCAGGTAGTTGTTGATGAAAATTTGGTCAGCGTGGAAAACGTCATCGCTGTTGGTGTAACCGATCCCGCGGACAGCGTCGCGGATGACTTTGCCGACGTTGATGACTTCATCGATCGGCTTGGTGGTGCCCTTCTTCTTGTCCTGGAGTTTGGGGATGGTGATCTCCCCGCCGACGACGACGATATTGCTCTTGGCGAATGTTTCGCAGGCCACGCGGCTCTTCGGGTCCACCGTGAGGCAGGCGTCGAGGATGGCGTCAGAGATGGTGTCGCAAACTTTGTCTGGATGGCCTTCGCCGACGGACTCGGACGAGAAAATGTAGCTACGGGGCATGGTGTTTGTCGTTTGGGTTATATGGACGAATGATGATGCGTTGATGCGTCCTGCCTGAGACTAGCCGTCGGACCACCGTCGTCAATGCTGAATTCGTGGCCTTCATGGAAGGTTGGCCCCGAGACGGCTGAGCGACGAACAGACTTCAATTGCGGCTGCTTTTGCTCTTTTCCTGACTACGTCCGCGCAGGCGGGAGCGGAGTCGAGCGGCTGTGAGCGCTTGTTGAAGCAGGGTGTTTTGTTTCTCCGCCGCCGCGAGTTTCTGTTCCAAATCCTGGACCTTGCTTTCCTCCACGACCGGTAGTGCGGGCATCGAAAGAGTGGGAGATTCGGAGACATGAGCGCCATTGGTTTTCAGGCTGACACCGCCGCTGCCGAGATCGGGCAGGGGACTCAGCGGTGTTTCGGGACCTCCATCGCCTCCGCCGTTGCCACTGAAATCTTCGCCGCCATCGCGCCCCATAGTGGCTTCGAGTTGCAGCACGCGTGCTTTTGCCGCAGGTAATTCCGCGCACATCTGACGGGCGATATCGAGGGATGTTTGCAGTTCGAATTCACGCTGTCTGGTTTTGGTGATCAAATCGTCAAAGCGCTTTTCTTCGACCTTGAGCTGGTCACTGGCCATGTGGCGGAAGAGATCGAATTGCCGGGCCATCTCCGTGCGCCAAGTGTTGGTGTCTTGACGCACCGTCATGAGTTCCTTCTGTTGGAGAACGACTTGTTTTTCCAGCGCGTCTTTGTTCTTCAGAAGTTTTTCTTCGACCCGGCGCAGCAGGTAGAGCCGAATGAGCGCAGCGATGCAGACTGAGGTCGTGATGGCGGCGATTAAAACAAAAGGCTGAGCGGCGACGGGAATAGAGTTCACGGGCGCGATGCAAGCAGCTGGTGCTCCAAGTGGCAAGACTTCCGTGCTGTGTGACGGCAATTTTTTAGTGAAGTTCCTTGATAGCCAGAACCCTTGTAAAATCAGCTTCTCCAAAGCATTGAGGAGAACTTTCTGGAACTCCGAGAGGGTGGGGATTGGGATTCGTTCTTGCCGCTTCGCTACTCCCGCTCATTCTGCATGTCCCATGCGCGTTCTGCTCACCACCACCAGCTATCAAGATACCCCCGGCGATCACCACGCCCTGCTTTCTGCTCAAGGTTACGATGTCCATTGTGAAAGAGGTCCGCTCCCTGAGAGCCGCATGTTGGAGTTGGCAGGTGATTTTGATGCCTTCCTCTGTGGCGATGATGAAATCACCAAGGCGGTTTTGGACAAAGCGTTGCCTCGTCTAAAGGTGATCAGCAAATACGGCATCGGTCTGGATAAAATCGATGTCGAAGAATGCACCGCGCGGAAGCTGCCTGTGCTTTTCACTCCCGGGGTCAATCACACGACGGTGGCCGAGCACACGTTTTGTCTGCTTCTGGCTCTGGTGCGTAACTTGGTGGACAGTGCCAATGCGGTCCGTGCTGGCCAGTGGAAGCGCGTCACGGGTAACGAAATTTGGAACAAAAAAATCGGTATTGTGGGCCTGGGTCGTATCGGACAAGAAGTGGCGAAACGCGCGATCGCCTTTGGCATGGAAGTGCATGGCATGGACATCTATTGGCCTGAGGCTTTTGCCTCGCAGAACAACGTGACTCGTCACGAGACCATCGAAAGTCTCATTGCTGAAGTCGATGTGCTGAGCCTGCACGCCAATCTGAGTGAGAGCACGCGGCACCTCGTGCGCGCAGACCGCATCGCCTTAGCAAAACCCAGCCTCTTGGTGGTCAACACCTCGCGTGCGGAACTTGTCCACATGCCCGACATGATCGATGCGCTGAATGCGGGCAAGGTGGGTGGCTACGGAACCGATGTTCTCGATGAAGAGCCGCCACAGGCAGATCATCCTTTGCTGAAACACCCCAAAGCGCTGATCACGCCGCACATCGGTTCACGGACCTATGAGAGCGTGCCGCGCCAGGCCATGCGTGCGACGCTGAATTTGGTGAATTATCTCAAGGGTGAAAAAGACGTGATTCAGGCGAACAAGTTCTAAAGAACGAGGTCTTCGTTCTGGTCATCGAGCGGTGCATTCCGATATAACTGCGTTGTGTCTGCTCTTCGTGTAGTCTTGTTCATGGTTGGGGTCGCGCTTGGTTTTGAACAAGCCTGTGCGCAACTGAGCTATTCAGGTGGATTGGTTGTTCAGGACTTTGATTCACTGCCTGCGTCGGGGCCTTTTGATCTGTCAGATTTTGGCATTGCAAAAGGGCCCGCGCTTCTGACATCGACTCCTTTATCTGCGGTGAATGCGCAGGGATGGGGTGTCTATGCTCAGGTGGGCACGCAGTTGATTTTTACGGTGGATTCAGGCTTGGTAGGGACAGCGAGTGCCTATTCGTATGGCGTTCATGCTGCGCAGGATCGGGCCCTGGGTTCACTGGCAGGATCAGGACAGAGAGCGTATCTCGGGTGGCGTATCCTGAACAATACGGGACAGACCCTGACGCAGTTCACTCTGAGTTTGATCGCTGAGCAGTGGCGCAATGGAGGCACGGCTTCCTTGGTGGGTTTGGAGGGAGAGTATCGCATCGCCAGCAGTGGCGATATCAACTCGGGCACTTACACGGATTTGAGTGCTCTGGATGCGCCAGCCATGATTGCCGTGACCACGGGCGGCTTTGCGCTGCATGGCAATGCGCAAGCCTATCGCCAAGAGCGGTCTGCAACGGTAACGGGATTATCTTGGCCACCTGGGCAGATGCTGATTCTGCGCTGGCGTGATCTGGACGAAACAGGTGCGGACAATGGCTTGGCCCTGGATGATGTGCTTTTTCACGCTCCGACGCAGCCAACTCTTCCTTTGGTTCATTCCGTGACACCTGAGTCAAGTGCCTCAAATGTGTTGTCTGCGAGTGTTCTCGAGGTTGTCTTTAATCAGCCCGTGAATGTGGGGGCATCAGCCTTTGAACTCATGGGCAGCGTCAGTGGTGCCTTGTTAGTGACGGAGACTCATGTGGGACCTTTGCGCTTTCGTTTGATGTCATCGACGAATTTCGTTCCAGGTGAAACGATCACCCTGCGAGTCGTGAGCTCTCAAGTCACCAACACCAGCGCTCAGGCCATGGCTGCGGATCATGTGTCCTTTTTCACCGTGCTGCCTGCGCCAACGACACTGACACGGATTCATCAGGTGCAGGGAAGGGATGGATACAGTCCACTGACCGGTGCTGAGGTGAGTGTGCGGGGGGTGGTCGTGGCTGATTTCCAGGGCGGTTCGCCAGCATTGGGTGGGTTTTATCTTCAAGAAGAACTGGCTGAACAGGATGGTGACTCAGACACTTCGGAAGGAATCTGGATCGCTGATGAAAACAGCTCAGCCAGTGTGAATGTCAGTGTGGGGGAGGTGGTACAGGTCACAGGGACGGTATCGGAATCGGGCAGTCTGACGCAGTTGAGTCAGATCACTGCAATTATAAAGATGGGCGTTTCTGCTCCGCTTGATCCTGTGTCGATCAGTCTGCCGATGACCAGTCTCATTGCCCTGGAGCGATATGAAGGAATGAAGGTCGTGCTGCCACAAACCCTGTGGGTAAGCAGCAACAGTGGTAGCACCGGCACCACAGATGGCTTTGCACGTTACGGTGAGCTTCTGCTTTCCGCCGAGGGTGTTCTGGTGACTCCGACAGAGTTCATTGACCCCAATGATGTCCCGGCTTCAGGCATCACGTCTCAAGGTCGAACCAATGCGGCGGCAATTCATCAGCAGGAACAAGCTCACAATTTGCGCAGCTTGATTTTGGATGATGCTTCAAGGGCGGAATATCCCGATCCGACACCGCATTTGAATGCCGAGGGCACACGTCGTTGTGGCGATACGGTGACGGGTCTCACGGGCATATTGACTTACACAGGCGGGGCCTATCGTTTGCAGCCCACGGAGACCGTGCCCTGGGTGGATTCGAATCCGCGTTTGCTGACGCC
>JAIXVB010000498.1 GCA_027483245.1 Verrucomicrobiaceae bacterium
AGGCTGCCTTGGGGATTGGCGTTTTGCAGGGCCTCGGGCAGGCAGTCATCAGGGAAACCCTGGTAACAGACGGGACGCACGAAGCGGTAGATGCTGCCGGTGCCGATGCTGGTGAAGAAGCTGTGGCTCGCGGCTGGGTAGGGGCCGCCGTGATGCATGGAGGGGCAGGGCTCGATGCCGGTGCCGAAGCCATTGAAGATGATGCGGCCGACTTTGCGTTCCAGCACACGCAGGAGAGGGGCATACTCGCGCAGATCGTCGGCGGTGCCATGGATGGCGGCGGTGAGCTGACCTTCGAGGTTGTGGGCGTAACGCAGCAGGTCTTCCAGAGTGGCGGCCTGACCGACGATGGAGCAGGGGCCGAAGACTTCGCGGCTGAGTTCTTCATTGGACTCCAGCACTTCCAAAGGAGCCGTGAAGATGCGGCATGCGGCCTGGGTGGCTTCAGGGTTGGGCTCGGCGGCGGATTGGCCGACGAGTTTCAGACCGCTGATGGTGTGCCAGACGGCAGTGCCAGCATCGTAGGCATCGCAAATGCCACGGTGCAGCATGCTCTGCGGGGCGACTTTGGCGGCGAATTCGCCTGCGCTTTCGACAAAGGCGGTGAGGTCCGCGCTTTGCAAACCGACGACGACAGCGGGGTTGGTGCAGAATTGACCCACGCCGAGGGTGACGGAACCGATGTAGGCTTCGGCGAGTTTAGCGGCGCGTTCTTTGAGGGCTCCTGGCAGGATGAAAACGGGATTGATCGAGCCCATTTCACCATAAAAAGGGATCGGGTGTGGCCGAGCGGCAGCGACATCCATGAGGGCGCGTCCGCCTTTGAGAGAACCGGTGAAGGCGACGGCTTGGGTGAGTGGGTGCTTGACCAGTTCGATGCCAATTTCATGACCCCGACCGTGCAGCATGGAGAAACAAGCGTCTGGCAGACCGGTTTTGCGCAGGGCTTTAAACACAGCGCGGGCGAGCAATTCGCAGGTGCCCGGATGGGCAGGGTGCGCTTTCACCACCACAGGGCATCCAGAGGCCAGTGCGCTGACGGTGTCGGTTCCGACGATGCCGATAGCAAAGGGGAAATTGCTGGCTCCGAAGACGACGACAGGGCCTATCGGCAGAAGGACCCGGCGGACATCGGGTTTCGGCAGAGGCTGGCGGTCAGGCTGAGCGCGGTCGATGCTGGCCTCGGCCCAGGAACCTTCGCGGATCAGAGCGGCGAACATTTTGCACTGGCCGACGGCGCGACCACGCTCACCGGTGAGGCGAGCCATGGGGAGTGCGGTTTCGGCATGGGCGCGCTCCAGCAGTTCGTCACCGAGCGCGAGGATTTCTTCCGCGATGGCCTCGAGCAGGCTTGCGCGGGTCTCAGGAGAAGCGCCGCGGAGGGCGTCAAAAGCACCATCGGCGGCCCGCAGAGCTTCATCGGCGAGGTCGGCAGTGGCCTCGTGAAAGACGGGATCCAGCAGTTGGTTGGTGGTGGGACTGGTGGCCTGGAAAGGACAGTGAGTGCTGGAGGCTTCGCGTCCAGAGATGAGATGGTGACCGGTGAGCATGTGAGTTAAAAAGGTGAAAGTGAAGGGAAAGAATTAGCCCATCGGGTTGGTGAGGGTGCCGATGCCGTCGATGCTGATGCTGACGACATCACCGCTGTGCAGGGTGAATTCATCCCCTGGAACAATGCCGGTGCCAGTCATGAGCAGCGCGCCGGTGGGGAAGGTATTGTCGCGGTAAAGAAAGCCTGCCAGTTCCTGCGGCGTGCGTTTCAGCTGAGAAAGAGGCGTTTCCCCACGGAAGACCACGTGCCCGTCGCGCTCAATGCGGACACTGATGATCGTCTCGGGTGAAAGCGGATCCGGGGTGATGAACAGGCAGGGACCAACAGCGGCGCAGAGTTTGAAGCACTTGGCCTGCGGCAAGTAGAGTGGGTTCTCACCTTCGATGTCGCGGCAAGAGAGGTCATTGCCCGCGGTGTAGCCGATGATTTCTCCCTCGGCATTGATGGCGAGCGTCAGTTCAGGCTCAGGGACCATCCACTTGGAGTCACTGCGCAGATGCATGGGCTGGCCGGGATGGGCCACGCGTTGGGGAGTGGCTTTGAAGAAGATCTCCGGGCGTTCGGCCTCATAGACACGATCATAAAAGGTGCCGCCACCGGCATCCTTGCTCTCCTCCATGCGTGCCGTGCGGCTGCGGAAATACGTGACGCCAGCGGCCCACACTTCCTGGGTGCTGAGAGGAGCCAAAAGGCTGTCCGGTGCCGGTGCCGCCACAGCCGTGTGTGTTGCGGCCACATCGACCAAATAAGAATGCAGATACTTGCGATTGAAGAGCGTGTCCCAGTCCGTGTCGGCGAGTCGGTGCCACGCGTTTTGGGTGTGGAGAAAGAAGCCTTGGCGGGTGCGATAGAGATGCATGAGGGCGCGAGGGTAGCGGCTGCCTCCGACCTGTCAAACTTCAGCGCAACGTGGAGAGCTTGACGAGCAACTGATCCAGCATCGCCAGATCATGAGCCCAATGGATTTTCAGGTCGAGCAGATGCGGCTCATAACCTGCAGCAGCGCGTCCTCCAACGATCAACGCCATGCTTTCAGGCAGGAGCGAGCGGATTTTTCGCAGTTTTTCCTGAATAACCGGACATTGATCTGGGTAAACCACGCTCAGGGCCACCGCGCGGGCATTTCGAGCCCGGGCACAAGCGGCAATTTCCTCCGTGGGCAAATTCGGACCCAGGTAAGTGACTCGCCAACCGAGGTCACGTGCAGAGGCCGTGACGAGCAGAGCGCCCAATTCGTGGACTTCTCCTGCCGGGGTCGAGATCACAATCTCTGGGGCATTGGGGGCAGTTTGGCTGCCGGGCACAGGGGCCATCAAAACTTCCCGAACCACTGACGTGGCCACGTGCTCATGGCTCGGACGCAACTGACCGTCTTGCCAAGATTGACCGATCTCGATGATCAGCGGGCAAATCACGCGGTGCATGGTGCAGCGTTGGCCAAACTGCAGACGTGCGCGTTGCAGGAGGCGGCGCAAACGTTCCGAGTCATATGACTTGGCCGCTTGGATGCAGCTTTTCACATACTGCTCTTCTGTTTCCAGGGGCGTGACCGCGTCCACACTGAAACTGGTGGTCAAATTCAGACTTGGGCGGGCCAGGGTCGAAGTCAGCATGGACTGGAGCTGAGCCGTTTCCATGCGGGCAATGTTGCCGATGCGATGCCCATTTTCGGTCAACTGGCGCAGGATTTTCAAACGCTCGATTTCATCTTCGCAATACATCCGGCGATTGGTGCCGGTGCGTGTGGGAGTCAAAGCACCATAACGGCGTTCCCAAATGCGGATCACATGGGGGCTGAGGCCGCTGCTGATGCTTGCGGCTTGGATGGTGGAAAGCATGGTCGAGAGGTGAGGGCTATTTTGGGATGACTCGGAGGATAAAATGCTAGGCTTGCCGGTTGATCCTGTGAACGTTCAGGCTAGGGCTACGTTATCATGGGGGCGCTGGGTGCGTCTGCCCTCAATTTTTCTTTTCCTATGCTGAATTACATTTGGGCTTCTTTGATCCTTGCAGGTCTTCTCGTGGCGGGCCTGCTCGGCCGATTTACGGGGGACAATGGGGTGATCACTTCTGCCCTGAGCATGGCGGAAACGGCGGTGATGAAAATTGCGCTGCCCCTGGCTGGCATGATGATGTTTTGGCTGGGCATGATGCGCTTGATGGAGAAAGCCGGCCTCATGGAGTGGGTCGCACGTGTCGTTTCGCCGATCATGCGTCGCCTTTTCCCGGAAGTGCCTCGTGATCACCCCGCCATGAGCGCCATGATCATGAATCTCGCGGCCAACATGCTGGGGCTGGGTAACAACGCCACGCCCCTGGGTCTCAAAGCCATGACGCATCTCCAGGAGTTGAACCCAAGGAAAGACACGGCCAGCAACGCGATGGTGACCTTTCTGGCCATGAACACGGCCGCGTTCACCCTGATTCCCATGACGGTGATCAATTACCTCAGTGCGGCAGGCATCAAAGGTGCCTACCAGATCATCGTGCCCACCATCCTGGCGACGGCCTGCACGACCCTGACGGCGATTTTTGTCGCCAAGGGCTTGCAAGGGCTGTCCCGGTTCAAGGTTCCAGCCGGCGAGAGCGATGCGACGCCAGAGTCCCCCGTGCCTGAAGCCGCGCCTGAGGTGGAACCGGACGCTCAAATGAGTGGCCGTGGGAAGGCGCTGCTGATCGCTCTCCTCATCCTTTTCAGTGGTGGCATCGTCCTCGAACTCGCCGCCCCCTCAGTCCGGCAGAGTGTCTTGGAGTTCACCGGCCTCTCCCAGGTGATCGACTCCGCCGAGCAGCGTCTTGCGGCAGCGAAAGCCGTGGTGAAAACCGCAGCGGTGGCGGAGACCGTGGCCGATGTGCCGCTCTGGCGTCGGCTCATGGATGGTGCTTCCGGCGTGGCCATCCCCTTGCTTCTTGTGGTGGCCCTCGGGGTGGCTTTGGCCAAACGAGTGAAAGTGTATGAAGAGTTCGTTGAAGGGGCCAAAGAAGGCTTTGGCGTGGCCACCCGCATCATGCCTTTCCTGGTCGCCATGCTGGCAGCCCTGGCCATTTTCCGCAGTTCAGGCGCGCTGCTGTTGCTCGAACACGTGCTGGGACCGGTTTTGAGATTCGTCGGATTCCCCATGGATCTGCTGCCCTTGGCTCTGATGCGGCCCCTCAGTGGCAGTGGCAGCCTGGGGATTCTCAATGAGATCCTCACCCGGCCAGATGTGAGCGAGTTTGTGAAATACACCGCCGCCATCATGTTTGGCTCCACCGAGACGACCTTTTATGTGCTGGCTGTTTACTTTGGTTCGGTCGGCATCCGGCGGATTCGCCACGCGCTCGTGGCTGGACTCACAGCCGATGTAGTCGGCCTGACTGTGTCCGTGGTGATCGGGCGTCTGATGTTTGCTTGAGAGGCCCGGTCTTTGTGAGCCGGTGTTTTTGAAAACCGCTACATCCGGCCCGATTGCTTCGTATCGTGCAGCATGACGTTTCGTGCAGCGCTCCTGATGGCCCTCTTTTCGACGCCGACCCTCCAGGCGGTGGAGGCCGTGACGCCTTTTCGTGAGAGCCCTCATCGTTACCTGGAGCACGTGCCTTCGGATCGCTTTGCCAAGTTCATGAAAGAGCTCGAAGCAGGTCGGGTCCGCCTGGATACAGGCGATGACAAAGCCTTCCTCGCCAGCATCCTGAAGGCGCTCGATATCCCTGAGAGCTCCCAATTGCTCGTCTTCTCCGCCAGCTCCTTGCAGAGTGAGATCATCAATCCGCGCAATCCCCGGGCGCTCTATTTCAATGAAGACACCTACATCGGCTGGGTGCCAGGAGGAAAGGTCGAGGTCATCTCCATGGACCCTGAAATGGGAGCCATGTTTTACATCTTCGATCCCCTTCGTCGAGGCGGCCCTGTCCCTGGCATCCTGCGCTCCGAGAAGTGTTTTAACTGTCACGCAGGCAATGCCACGCGCCGGGTGCCGGGGTTGATCGCCGAGTCACTGCTGCCCATGCTTAGCGGGGCCAGTTTGGAAACCTATCGCCGAGATGAACAGGGCCACCAGATCCCTTTGGACAAACGTTTCGGAGGCTGGCACCTCACGGGCGGACATCACCTGAAGGAGCACTTGGGCAATCTCATGGGGCGCACCAGCTCCTCGCGTGGGTTTGAAAAGACCAAGGTCGAGCCTGGGCAGATGTCGGATTTGAATCTTCACCTGCGACCCACCAGCGACATCTTGCCTCACTTGGTGCACGAGCATCAGTTGGGTTTTGAAAACCGTGTCTTTCACGCGGCTTACGTGATGCGGCAGTTGTTGGAGCAGGGCAGGGGAAGCCTCCCCATGGCTGCGAAACCACAGGTGGAGGAACTCGCCGATGAACTCGCTCAATACATCCTGTTTGTGAATGAGGCCAAGCTGCCACGCGAAGGCATTGAGGGTGATCCCGACTTCATGCGTGACTTTGCACGCCATCGGAAACCCATCGCCACGGGCATCTCTCTGAAAGATTTCGATCTCAAAACACAGCTCTTCAAATACCGCTGCAGTTACATGCTCTACACGGAGTCCTGGCAAAAGCTGCCCTCGGCTCTCAAAGAACGCGTCTATTATAAAATGGCCGAGGGCTTGCGTGAACAGAACGCCAACCCGACTTATGCGCACCTCGGCGTCGAAGAACGCCGTGCCATCCGTGCCATCTTGAAGGAATCGCTGCCTGGACTCCCTGCATGGTGGCGTTGAGTGACAATTCTGTGCACGATTCAACACTTCGCTTCGTAATGCTGACCAACCTTCGCACTTGTTGGGAATAAACTTTCCATTCGTGCGTCTGATACCTGCCGCAGGACAGTCCTTCACCAGGAAATCCTGCAAACACCAAACCAACAAACCAAACCAACGATAACCTATGAAGAAACTGCTCGCACTCGTTCTCTCCCTCGTCGCCGCCTCCGCCATGGCCGCTGAATACCCAGACATCAGCATCGCTGATCTCAAGACCGCCATCGCTGAGAAGAAAGTCACCGTCATCGACGTCAATGGTTCCGATTCCTATGCTGCAGGCCGCGTGCCGAGCGCCATCGACTTCGAAGCCAAGGCTGGTGAACTCGAAAAACTCCTTCCTGCTGACAAGGGCGCTCTCGTCGTCGCTTATTGCGGTGGCCCAAGCTGCAACGCCTACAAGCAAGCTGCTAAGAAGGCAGAAGCTCTCGGCTACACCAACGTCAAGCACCTCTCCGCTGGCATCTCCGGCTGGAAGAAAGCTGGTGAGACCCTTGAGAAGTAATTCTTAACCCTGAATCACGCCGGGATGCTGGACAACGCAGCATCCCGGCGTTTTTATTGAATCTGCACTCGACCACCGAACATGAAAAAACTCATCCTCGCCCTCTCGCTCTTCCTTTCCGCCAGTCTCCAGGCTGCCGATGACAAAAAGCCAGTGACCTATGAAGGCCAAATCACCGGGGTCGTCTGCGCTTCCTGCAAAGCCCACATCACCGCAGCACTCAGTCAAAAGCTCACCGGCGTGGTCAGTGTGGACGTCAAGCCAGGTGCCAATGCCGATCAACAAAAGCTCATCATCGTGGCCGATAACGACGCCGTGACCAAAGAAACCGCGACGGAAGCCCTGGGCACCTACGCCAAGAACTATCAGATCCTCACCCTGGCGAAGAAGTAACAAACTTCACGCCACCGCCGCGCAAAGGCCAGCCATGGCCTGCGCGGTGTCTGCGGGGCCATAAAACGAAGTGCCGCAGACGAACAGATTGGCTCCATTCGCCTTCGCAATCGGAGCCGTGTTGGTGTAGATGCCGCCATCGACCTCCAGACTGTAACTCAGTCCATGTGCCTCGCGATAGTCGCGGGCCTCCGCGAGTTTGGGCATCGTTTCTTTTTCCAAAAACGGCTGGCCCCCGAAACCTGGCACCACGGTCATGATCAACAGCAGATCGATGTCCCGCACGTAAGGCAGCGCCGCTTCAAAGGGCGTGTTCGGGTGCAGAGCGATGCCGCATTTTTTCCCCGCATGGCGAATGCGCGCCAGGGTTTCCGCGACGGAGGTGTCATAACGCGCCTCGACATGAATCGTGATGTTGTCCGCTCCCGCCGCGAGGAAACGCTCCAGATAATGATCGGGGCGATGCATCATGAGGTGGACATCCAGAAGCATGCTCGTGCATTTCCGCACCGTCTGCACCATCTGGGGGCCAAAGGAGATGTTTTCCACAAAGGCACCATCCATCACATCCAAGTGCAGCCACTGCACCCCCACGGCTTCAGCACGTTTCACTTCAGAGGCGACTTGAGACCAATCAGCAGCGAGGAGGGAAGGGAGGATGAGGGGAATTTCAGGAGACATGTCGATCAGATATGCCACGGGCTCGCCCATGCGCAAGGTTGCGGAATCGCCCCCCAAATCGAAATCTGGCTTTCCACAAACAGACACTGTTCGTCAGGAATTCATTTCTCGGTGTGTTGAAACTGACAATGCTCGCCAGGAACTTTTTTCCCGTGGTGTCGAAACTGACAATGTTCGCCGAGAACTTTTTTCCCGTGGTGTGAAAACTGACAATGTTCGCCGGGGAAGCTTTCATTGAGGTCAGGGGGAGAATAGGACGCATGGGACGGAGTGGGCGAATCGGATGCCGCTGATGGGGTGAGGCCTCAAAACACTCCGGGCTGATGAACCGAGGCCGAGTTCGAGGAGGAGGACGATGCGACATCCGAGAGCGCGATGGCCTCTTTTCCAGGAGGAGGCAGAGTCGGAGGAAGAGAAGGATTTTGGGCCTCTGACCCTTTTCTCTTTTCTCTTATCCCTTTATCCTCTTCCCCCGATCAGCCCAATGATCCCCTGCAAGAGCCTTTCACGCATGGAGAAGAGAGCAATTCAGCTCTTGCCATTTCCATGCACTTACCTCCATCTTTCCCCATGACCACGCACACCTTCCCTTCTCACGACGGTGCTGAACTTTTTTATCGCGCGTGGTTGCCGCATTTTCAGGCTCGTCAGGCCATCGTGGTCATGCATCGCGGGCATGAACATTCGGGTCGAATGCTGGAGCTGGTTCAGGCGTTGCAGATGCCTGAGACCGCGATTTTTGCTTGGGATCAGCGCGGGCATGGCCAGTCTTCGGGCAAGCGTGGTGCGGCTGAAAACCTGGGGGTGATCATCCGGGATCTGGAGGCGTTCTTCCAGCACATTGAAAAAACCTATGCGATTGCTCGGGAAGACTGCCTGCTGGTGGCTCACAGCGTCGGGGCGGTCGTAGCGGCAGCTTGGGTTCATGACTACGCTCCGCCATTGCGAGGATTGGTTTTAGCGACCCCTGCCTTCAAAGTGAAGCTGTATGTCCCCTTTGCCGTGCCGATGCTGCGTTTGAAAGAGAAGCTGCTGCCTGGGGGCATTGTGAAAAGTTACGTGAAGTCCAAAGTGCTGACGCATGATCCGGAACAGCAACGCGCTTACAACGAGGACAAGGCGATCTTCCGTGAGATTTCGGTGAACATTTTGCTCGATCTCTATGAGACCGCGCGGCGGGTGGTAGAGGATGCGGCAGCGATTCGAGTGCCGACCTTGGTATTCAGTGCCAGTCAGGATTGGGTGGTTCACACGGGGCCTCAGCGGGCCTTCTTTGAGCGCTTGGGATCGGCAGATAAACACTTCCACACGCTGCATGGCTTTTACCACGCGATCTTTCACGAGGCGCAAAGGGAAGTGGTGTTTAATCGTGTCCGCGCCTTTGCGGAAAGACTGTTCCATTCGCCACCTGCCAAACCAACGCCGCTGCTGGATGCGGATCTGCGGGGGCACACACGAACGGAGCGTGATGAACTCGCGGCCACACGAGATTGTCTGTCTTCAAAGTTCACACGGTTTGTTTTCGGCACGCTGGGGCGCTTGAGCAAGGGCATCGCTCTCGGCTGGGAGGCGGGTTTCGATTCCGGACGCACCTTGGATTACGTGTATCGCAACCAACCCTCCGGTCGGCTCATCCTGGGTTGGTTCATGGACAAATCCTATTTGGACAGCCCCGGCTGGAGTGGCATTCGCTGGCGTGGCCAGATGCTGCAACGGGTGTTGGCGGAAGTGCTGGCGAAAGCGGGTGAAAAACCGCATCTGGTGGACATCGCCTGTGGCGGGGGGCGTTATGTTTTGCAGATGCTCCATGATCATCCTGAGATGGCGGCCACGGCGACACTGCGGGATTATCAACAGCCGAACCTGGATACGGCCAAGGCGACCAGTGAGCAGCTGGGCCTCACGGAACGTGTGACTTTTGTGCAGGCGGATGCCTTTGATCGCAGTTCTCTGGCGAGTCTGAGTCCACAGCCCTCCGTGGCGGTGGTGTCGGGTTTGTATGAGCTCTTCAATGCCAATGCCCCCGTGCTGGAGTCACTCCGTGGGTTGTTCGAGGCGCTGCCTCCTGGCGGACGGCTTGTTTACACCAATCAGCCGTGGCATCCGCAGCTCAAGTTCATCGCCCACGTGCTGACCAATCGTGAAGGACAACCCTGGATCATGCGGCGTCGCACTCAGGGTGAGATGGATGATTTGGTTCGTGAGGCAGGTTTTATCAAAGAGACGCAGGAGACCGATCCGGCGGGTATTTTCACCATCAGCGTGGCGCTGAAACGTTGATTCTATGGCCCAGCGAAGACCTTCTTTCTATCAAGCTGCGCTGGTCAGTGCTTGGACCAGTTTGGTCTTTTTGGTGATTTATAACGCCTGCAACTGGATCACCGCGCAGCGGCCGGATGTGCAGACGGCGGCGTTTGCCTGGGAGCGGCTGATCCCGGTGGTGGATTGGATGATTGTTCCCTACTGGTCGCTGGATGCTTTCTTCGTGGTGGCACCGTTTTTGTGCGCTGACAAAACCGAGCTCGATGTGCTGCGACGTCGCTTGGTCTTGACCAATGTGGTGGCGGGCTTTTGCTTTTTGATTTTGCCTCTCGAGCTGGCTTGGCCGCGGCCTCAGGTCACGGGAACCTTTGAAGGCTGGTTCCGTGCGATTCAGGCGATGGATGCGCCGCACAATCTCTTCCCCAGCATGCACATTGTGTTGCGGACGATTTTAGCGGTGCACTACGCACGGCATTCAAAGGGGATCTGGCGTGTGTTGTCACACGTTTGGTTCAGCTTGATTGGTCTCTCCACGCTGCTGACTTGGCAGCATCATGTGGTGGATGTGATGGGCGGTTTTTTACTCTCGGCGGTGATCTTTCGGGTGGTGCCGGATCGTGAGGTGAAAGCGCTGAAAAACCCTTGGTTGGGCTCTTTGTATCTCCTGGTCGCGGGATTGCTGCTGGTGTGTTGTCGATTCGCTTTGCCGTGGAGTTTGGTCTTTGCCTGGCCAGCGGCGACGCTCGGGACTGTGGCGGCGGCTTACTTCGGGGTGGGGGGAGCAGTGCTCGGGAAGGATGAGGGCCAGCTGCCGCGACTGACGCGCTGGTTGCTGGCTCCATGGCTCTACGGTCAGTGGCTATCGTGGAAATACTATCGCCGACAATCCGCTGCCTGGGACAAGCTCACGCCACGAGTGTGGATGGGGCCTCAGCCCGATGCGGCAGCGGCTCTGAAACTGACTGAAGCGGGGGTGACCCATGTGTTGGACATGACGGCTGAATTTGAAGCGCCGGAGATTTTTCGCACCCTGCGCAATTACCTGAACATCCCTGTGGCAGATCTGACCGCACCGACAGCTGAGCAACTGCGTGAGGCGGTGGATTTCATGGATCGGGCCACGCGCAATGGCATCGTCTATGTGCACTGCAAGGCGGGATACTCGCGCACGGCAGCGGCGGTGGGAGCCTGGCTCTTGCAGAGCGGAGGCACGGCTGAGGCGGCTATTTTGCAGATGAAAGCGGCGCGACCTGGAATGATCGTCAGGCCGGAAGTGGTGCGGGCACTGCGGGCCTTTGAAAAGCAACGGTTGTGAGTTTTTCTCAGAGCAGGACAGGTGATTGGCGGATGTCTTGACTCTTGACCTTCGCCCTTTGCCCTCTGAGTTTCTCAGTCCCATGCCCGTCCCGCTCCTCGACGTCAACGCCCAGAATTCTCCCCTCAACTCCGAGCTTCAAGCTGCCTTTGCTCAAGTCCTGCAGCACGGACGATTCATCATGGGGCCTGAGATGGAGGTCTTTGAGAAAGAGGTGGCTGCAATGGTGGGGGTGAAGCATGCGCTGGCGGTTTCATCGGGCACCGATGCGCTGCTTTTGGCTCTGATGGCGATCGATCTCCAGCCAGGGGATGAGGTGCTGTGCCCCGCGTTTACCTTCTTTGCCACAGCAGGTGCTGTTTCTCGTCTCGGCGGTGTCCCTGTTTTCACCGACATCTGCCCCATTTGTTTCAACATGGATGTCAATGATGCACGGGCAAAGATCACAGCGCGCACCAAGGCCATCATTCCGGTTCATCTCTTTGGTCAAAGCGCCGACATGGATCCGCTCTTGGCCTTGGCTCAGGAAAAGGGACTGCGCGTCATCGAAGACGGTGCACAAGCCATCGGGGCACATTACAAAGGTCGTGCCTGCGGGGCGATGGGTGACTTTGGCACCTACAGTTTCTTTCCCAGCAAGAACCTCGGCGGCTTTGGCGATGGCGGCATGTTGGTCACGAATGACGATGAGCTGGCGGAGTTTGCCAAAGTGCTGCGGGTGCATGGCTCGAAACCCAAATACTTCCATCATTACGTGGGGGGCAACTTCCGCATGGATACCGTTCAATGCGCGCTGCTGAGCGTGAAGTTAAAGCACTACAGTCGCTACACGGCCGAGCGTCAAAACAACGCCGCTCATTACACCCAAGAGCTCTCGCAACTGCCGGGTGTGGTGACGGCGGATCCGACTCATTGCAAGTGTGTGCAAACGCAGGACACGTGGCTGGAGAAACAAGACGCGAAGCTTGTCCTACCGGTCGCCTATGCTCACAACACGCATATTTGGAATCAATACACCCTTCGTGTACTGAACGGGCAACGCGATGCTCTGCGTGATCATTTACAGAAATCAGGCATCGGTTGTGAAATCTATTACCCGCTGACCCTGGATCAGCAGCCCTGCTTTGCCGATCTGCCTGCCAGCTCACGCAGTGGCTGTGAGGTGTCTCACCGCATGGCTGGTGAGGTGCTCAGCCTACCGATTTATGGTGAGCTGAGCCTTGAGCAGCGACTCGAGGTCATCGCTGTGATCCGTGATTGGCTCAGTGCTTAAAGATAAAAAACTTGCGGCAGGCGAAGTTGATCAGCATGGAAGTGAAAGCCATGGACAACTGAGCCAGCAGGGTATTCAGACCGAAAACCTTGATCAACCAAGGGCCTGCCAGCAAGCCACCTCCAAAGCTGATCACACCGACGCCGAAAAAGCTGGCGATCTCGACAAGGCGACTGTGTCGCCCCGGAGTGAAGACCCAGAGCACATTGGTGATGTAGGCCACCGCCGTGCTGAAGAGCACCGCGATGGAATTATTGATCGTGCTGTTCAGCGCCCGTGTTTCTTTGGGGATCGAAGAATCAATGGCGGGTAACATCCAGGTCGAGAGCGCGCCCCAAATGACCTGATGGGTGGCAAAAGCGGCAACACCGCAAAACCCATACTTGATGAATTGAATCAGCGGATGGGCATCGCGAGAATTCACGTGAGCCACAATCGTGGGCCAGTCATTGGCACGAACAAATTGAGTGGCGGAGCTGAGATGAGAAAACAGAGTCGAAATCACAATGTACTGACGCGGCCTTTTCTCAAAAGCACAAGAAACAAAAAAGCGCGGATGGGTTGCCATCCGCGCTTGGGAAAGTGGGGTTTAACTCAATAAGGATTGCCGTAATAAGGCTGGCCATTTGGGTAATAACCACTTGGGCGGCGGTTGTAGCCGTTGCCTTGCTGATTGTAATAGCCGTTTTGTTGATTGTAATACTGGGCGTTGCGTTGGTCTTGGGAATTGCCGATGGCGTTGCCGCCGAGAGCGCCGAGACCGGCTCCGATGGCTGCGCCTTCGAGACCGCGTCCGCTTTGATTGCCGATGATCCCGCCAACGGCGGCACCCCCGAGAGCACCCACGACGGTGCCGGTTTGTGCGTTAGGACCTGTGGCGCATGAGACGAAGCTGATGGCTGTGAGGATGGAAAGAATCAGTGTTTTCATAGAGGATGAGAGACTCCTTAGTCGAGTGCAGATTACGACTTGTTCAGTCAAAAGGTCAAATTTGCTGAGAAAGGATGATTCAGGATTCATTGTGAAAAACTTTTCAGAAACGAAAAACCATGTTGCGCACAGATCGACCTGTGTTAGGACTTCCGACTCCCCTGCCCACTAATCGGGCGGAGCCTTCCTATGCGTGTTCGTACATCTGTAAAACCTCTCTGCGAGCTTTGCCGCGTTATCCGCCGCAAAGGCGTGGTTCGTATCGTCTGCAAAAACCCACGCCACAAGCAGCGTCAGGGTTAACTCGATTTCATTACTCAAAAGCACCTTCTGTTTATGGCACGCCTACTTGGAGTCGAAATCCCGAACGAAAAAAAGATCGAATATTCACTGCCGTATATCTATGGCATCGGTCTTCCCCTCAGCCGCAAAATTCTTGCTGCTAGCAACATTGACCCGAACGTCCGTGCAGGAGAGCTGACGGATGACCAGATCGCCCTCATCACTCAGGTGATTCAAGGCATGAGCATCGTTTACGAAGGTGACCTTCGTCGTGAGCAGCAGATGCACATGAAGCGCATCCTGGGCATTAACTGCTACCGCGCTACCCGTCATCGCCGTGGTCTCCCTGTCCGTGGACAGCGCACACACACCAACTCACGCACTCGCAAGGGTCCGCGTAAGACGGTGGGTGCTCAGAAGAACCCAGGTGCCAAGAAGGGCAAAGTCTAGTCCTCAGTTTAGGCAGTAAATTCATTCTCGTATTTGTATGGCAGAAGAAACAACAACCCCGGTCGCAGCTCCTGAGGCAGCTGCACCAGCTCCAGCACCTGCTCCTGCCGCCCCAGCGGCTGACAAGCAGCCAACCAGTGGTGACCGCGCCGTCTCTCAGAGCATCTGGCTCGAGATCGGTGGTGGTGAGTCACCTGAGAACCAAAAGGTCATCAAGGCCAAGGGTTCCAAGAACGTCAGCTCTGGCATCGTCCACGTTCGTTCCAGCTTCAACAACACCATGGTTTCCATCACGGATCGCGTGGGCAATTTGATCGGCTGGTCCACCTCCGGTAAGATGGGCTTCCGCGGTTCCCGTAAAGGCACTGCATACGCAGCCCAGGTCGTCGCTCAAGACGCTTGCCGTCAAGCCATGGGCCACGGTCTTCGCGAAGTCGAAGTTCGCCTTCACGGTGCAGGTTCAGGACGTGAGTCCGCTGTCCGCGCCGTCCAAGCTTTGGGTGTCGAAGTCACCGTCATCAAAGATGTGACCCCAATCCCCCACAACGGCTGCCGTCCGCCAAAAGCACGCCGCGTCTAATTTCCGTTCCCGCATTACAACAGTATGGCTCGTTACACAGGTCCCCGCGAAAAGATCGCACGTCGCTTTGGTGTCGCCCTTTTCGGCCCCTCCAAATCTCTCGAAACCCGTAATTTCCCACCCGGGCAACACGGCGTTAAGAATGCCCGCAAGAAGAATTCCGACTATGCAGTCGCTCTGATCGAAAAGCAGAAGCTGCGTTTCCAATACGGAGTGCTCGAAAAGCAATTCCGCCGTTTCTTCGCTGAAGCTCAACGCCGCAAAGGCGTGACAGGTGAAAACCTGCTCCAAATGCTTGAGCAACGTCTCGACAACGTTGTTTATCGTCTGGGTTTCGCCAACACACGTTTCGCTTCCCGTCAGCTGGTGAGTCATCGCCACATCACGGTGAACGGTAAGGTCGTTAACATTGCAAGCTTCCAAGTGAAGCCTGGTGATGTGATCGCTGCCAAAACCTCCCCCCGCTCTCAGCAGCTCGTCGGTCGTTTCCTCGAGATGAGCCTCGGTAACCCGACTCCAGATTGGGTGACTGTGGATCGCGACAAAATGTCCGGCGTTTTTGTTCGCCTGCCAATTCGCGATGAAATCAACCCGATTGCCAATGAGCAGCTCGTGGTCGAACTCTACTCCCGTTAATCCTCTGCGATTTTCGAGAATCTTCTTCCAAAAGGGACGCCTTCCGGCGTCCCTTTTTCGTAGCTGATACATCTTCATGATCACTCCCGAACACCTTGAAATCATCGGTCAGGAACTCGCCATTCGCTGGTCTGACCAAACGGAAGATTACATCCCCTGTGAACGTCTCCGCGCCTACTCACCCAGTGCCGAAAATACGGGAGAACGTGATTTATTGGGTCGCCAGTATGGTGGCACCGATCAAAAGCACTTTCCAGGCGTGAACGTGCGTGGCTGGCGGGTGATTGGCGGTTACGCGGTTCAGTTTGAGTTTACCGATGGCCATAACACAGGCCTCTACACCTTCGACTACCTCAAGGCGATTTGCCGCGCCCATGCGGAGGGTTGATGGGGGCAGGGTTACTGAACTTGGACTTTTAGCCCAATGCTCTTGTAACCTTCGATGATCTCCGCAGCGATCTTGGCGTAGGGGCGCTCGGCTGTCAGGATACCCAGGTGCTTGAACGGCGCACTGTCACCATCCATGTCCGGTGGCTTTATTTCACGGGGATAAGTGAAACGTCCGCCCTCCAGGCGCTTGACCCGAGGGTCTGCAAAGAAGCTGCGCAGAGCCGAGACCTCACCATGCACAGCTTCCATGTATTGAATGAACCGTGTGCCCTTTCCATCTCCATCGAGATGGCAAAAGTAATACACCAGCAACTGCGAACGGTGATACATGTCGCGCATCTTTTGAGGCGTGGAGCAGGCGGCATCCCACTGATCGCGTGTCATGGTCATGTGGGCTTCCAGATTGCCGATGTCAGGCCTGAACCCTTCATTTTCAGCCCAGAGACCGACGTCTTCCTTCAGGCCGTTTTTATGGGAATC
Source organism: Verrucomicrobiaceae bacterium (assembly GCA_027483245.1). Taxonomy (GTDB): domain Bacteria; phylum Verrucomicrobiota; class Verrucomicrobiia; order Verrucomicrobiales; family Verrucomicrobiaceae; genus Prosthecobacter. The sequence goes on from JAIXVB010000498.1 coordinate 16,487, forward strand.
TGAGCGGAAAATGCCTGCCTTGTAGGGCAACATTTCCGTGTATTCAGCGGTGCCTTCGATGATCCAAGTGGGCAGAAAGGTCAGATACTCATCCATGAGCTGATGGGTGATCTCATGAACCAGCGTGCCATTGCTGTAGCTGTCATCTTTGTAGTAAGTCTGACCGCGCTTTTCCATGCCCAGACTGGGGAAGGGGATCTTGAAAATGTTGTCTGCTCGGCTGTAAACACCGCCTGACATCTCGGGTCCCCCTGCGGCGACATAGTCGGCCTTTGTCTCATAAAGAGCTGCCAGAAAACGCGGCATCCCATTCGGTGGACGGCAGACGATGCCCCAGGGCAGGGCCTCGACCAGTGTCTTCGTTGCTTCAAAGGTGCGTGCCACTTCCTTCATCACACTGCCAGCCAGTTTCGCTTGCGAAGTGAATTCAAAGGCTGCGGACCGATACACAAACTTTCGGTCGGCTGCGCTTTCAGACACCGCCGCGATCTCAACGGATTTCGCTGGGACTTCCACCGTAGCAGGCCAGGTTCTTTTCTCAATCGGAGTGCGGGTGGGTTGCTGCGTATCCGCACTTGCGACGGGCGTTTGGGATTGAGCTTGGATGAAAGCCTGATCGGCTGCGCTCAAACGTGCCACAGGGTAGGGAATGGTTTTGTCGGCACTCAGTTTCAGCAGGACACTGTCACCCTGCATCCCTGCGAATTCGGCTTGGACCTTTCTGCCGGAGCTGTCGGTCCAGGCGCGCATCTCGGCCATGGCAGGCGCTGAAATCAGCCACAAGCTCATCGCCCAGGCTTGTCCACGATTCGTCAATATCCTCATATTAAATCTCGGTTTATCACAGAGAGACGAGAGTAAGCAAGGCGGCGTTGCAATTGGAACGAATCACGCAGCTTTTTTCCGGAACAATGAGGGCTTTCATGGCGCTTCAATGATCATGGGAAGGTGAACGAAAAAACCATCGCCAACGGTCTTGCCAGACGGTGCGGTCCTGTGTTGAACTCTCCTTCATGCGTCGAGTCATCTCCAGCCTTCTCCTCTTCACCGCCCTGCTTTCTGCGGAAGAACCGCGCCAGATCAGTGGGATCTATCCTCATTTGGCGATGTTCAATGACGAAGGTGAGTGCGGCACGGGGGCGGTGGTGCCCTGGGCGGATCGGCTGTGGGTCATCACTTATGGTCCCCATTTGCCCTTTGGCTCCAGTGACAAGCTCTATGAAATCACGCCGAGTCTGGAGCAGATCATCCGCCGTGAGAGTGTTGGCGGCACTCCCGCGAACCGCCTGATCCATCAAGAATCGCAGCAACTTCTCATCGGTCCCTATGTGATCAATGCGGAGCGGCAAGTTCGCGTCATTCAACCCTCACTCATGCCAGGCCGCCTGACCGGCAACGCCCGTCACCTCACCGACCCTACTCACAAAGTCTATTATGCCACCATGGAAGAGGGGCTTTATGAGGTCGATGTCGAATCGCTCGCTGTCACGGGCCTGATTCAAGACGGCAACAAAACCAAGCCCGACTTTTCAAAAGAGACCGCGCCTGCCAAGCTTGTTTCAGAGCTGCCCGGTTACCATGGCAAAGGCCTCTACAGTGGTCAAGGTCGCCTCGTCTATGCCAACAATGGCGATCGCGACAAGCGTGTACTGACTGATCCCGCAACGCCCAGCGGAGCCCTCGCTGAGTGGACTCAACCGGGCAAGGATTGGAGCCTCGTGCGCCGAAATCAATTCACTGAGGTTACCGGTCCTGGAGGCATTCACGGCAATGCCAAACCCGAGACCGACCCTCTCTGGAGCGTGGGCTGGGATCATCGTTCCTTGATCCTCATGTGCTTGCATCGCGGTCAATGGCACCCTTATCGCCTGCCAAAATCCAGCCACAGTTACGACGGCGCTCATGGCTGGAACACCGAGTGGCCGCGCATTCGTGACATTGGGGAAAACGATCTGCTGATGACCATGCATGGTGCTTTTTGGCGATTCCCCCGAGGCTTCACGCCTGAAACGAGTGCAGGCATCACCCCGCGCAGCAATTACCTCAAAGTCATCGGCGATTTCGCCCGATGGGGAGATCGCCTCGTGCTTGGTTGCGATGACTCGGCGAACAAAGAGTTTCTCAACGTTCGCAAGGCCAA
>JAIXVB010000452.1 GCA_027483245.1 Verrucomicrobiaceae bacterium
GGCTCGGGCACTCAGACGTTGGCTGGGGCTAACACTTTCACGGGTGCTGTAAACATCAGCAATTTTGGCGGGCAAAGTGGCGGTGGGTTGACATTGGGCCTGAACGGATCTTTGGCGGATAGTGTTATGGTTCGGAATGCCGGCTGGAATACAGCGTTTTCAGTCACCTCAAGTGACACGATTGCTGCAGTTACGGGCACTCGGAACACAATGCTAAACATCGAGGCGGGCGCTGTATTGACATCGACTTACACCAATGGCGCTGTGGTTGTGGGAAGTGCTACTGCAGATACCGATTCAACCGCAGGTCGCATTATCCGTTTGGACGGTAGCATCACCAATCCGCAAGTTGGTATGCTGGTGAGCGGAACAAGCATTCCTGCAGGATCCTACATCGTCCAGGTGCTAGATTCGAACCATGTTTTGATTAACACCCAGCCGACTCCAACAACGTCCAACACGGCCTTGTCCAGCACGCTCACGAGTGTGTTGGATAGTGCGATTACGGGCATGGGTGGCTTTACCAAAGATGGAGCGGGTCTGCTGATCCTTTCAGGCAATAGCAATCACACCGGCAATACGGTTTTGAACAATGGCGACATCCAAGTTGGGGGACTTTGGAACGGTCAAAAATTCGCGATGCATGATACCCTCAGTGACACTTCCCAAATTGTATTTTCTGCTGTTAACACGACCAATCTCAATTTTGCCAATAGCGCAACGGCGCTTCTGCCTTTCGAACGGGTGGGTTCACTTTCGGGAGGGGCAGGGGTCGGTACTTCTATTTTCCTGCAATCAGGAAGCACCACCGCGGCGATCGCCATCGGCAGTGATAACAGCACAACCACTTTTAACGGTCGTTTCATGGGCCCAACCGGAGCGAATACTTGGGTTATCAAAGAAGGTGATGGCGTATTTACATGGAACAATCCGACTGGGGATGTTTTTGATGGTGTGATTGATCTTCGTGCGGGTGGCTTCAAAAGCCTTGGGGCAGGCGGTCTGGATGGGTCGAACATTGTGCGTGCTTCCAACAATGGTGTCACATTTACCAATGGAGTGACGGATAGCTTTGCGATCCTAGAAGGTGGTGCTGGTGTCGGACGTGTCCAAGCAAGCACAGGTCACATTGGGGCTCTTTATGGCAACCACATCTCCGGCACGGGTGCTGCGGCTGTCATTGATTCGGGAACCATCATGACGCTGAACTCTACCACCAACTCTGGTTTTAATGGAACTATTTCAGGTGCGGGTGGATTGACGAAAATTGCATCGAGTGTTTGGCAAATTTATGGCCCCGCCACATTGACCGGTGAAACTAGAGTCGATGTCGGCACGCTTCGCACGGGTGTGCTCAGTGGCTCAGCAGGCCTTGGCAGTGCATCTGCAACCGGACTCACGGGAAGCTTGTCGTCACTTTCGGGCTTGAGAATTACCGGGGGAGTTTTGGACATCAATGGCACCAATCAGACGGCTCAACGGTTCAATGCAAACAGCTCTGGCGGAACCGTTCAATTGGTCAATGGTGCTCTTACTTTAGCTGATCAAAACACTCAGACGGTTGTCACCGCTTTCACAGGGAACTTGAACAGTGTGCTCAATATCAATGCGTCAGCCGCAGCAACACTTTCGCTCACAGGCAACAGCACAGGTTTTGGCGGCACCATAAACGTCGCCAACAATGCGGCCCTCACGTTGAATCGCACGGGCGGGGCTTTAAACAGTGTCGGTCTCTTCGGGGCTCGAATCAATCTGAATGGCACTGGCACTCAATTGACCGTGACCTTGGCTGATACGATCGGTTCCTTGGCAGGCTCCGGTAATGCTGTTCTTACTCAAGGTTTAACGCTCCGTGAAGCGCGCAGTGGGACGGTTTCGGCGTCAGGATATGCTGGAAACACAAGTGGTGCAGGGTCCCTCGTCTTGTCCGGTTTTGGAGGATTGACGCTCACGGGTAACAATGCCCATTCAGGTGGAACAAGCCTGAGCAGCAATTCAAGCATTAACCTCAATTACGCTTCAGGTAGCAATATTCTGCCAAGCACAGGGGCACTGACTCTCGCGGGTGGCTCGATCAATATCTTCAGTTCCGCTTCAGTTCCGACCATCTTGGAATCAGTTGCGAGCACGAACTTGAATGCCGGGGCGAGTAGCATTAGCTCGTTTGTGAACTTCAATGCTGAGACCTCGATATCTCAAGCCAATGGAACTGCAGGTATCAATTTGGGAACCATCACTCGTGTTGCAGGTGGCACCTTGAATGTTGCAACCAATGCCGCTGCCGCAACAAATGCCAATCTTGCCAGCGGTATCTTGGGTGGTTACGCTACAGTTGATGGTTCCACATGGGCTGTTGCCAATGGCGCAGCAACAGCCATCAGCGGCTTGGCTGCTGGGTCTTATGTGAATACATTCGGGGCGGGATTGCATACGGATGTCATTAGCTCGGGTGCAGGAGGCACCTCTGCGACATTACGCTTCAACACCCTTGGTGCTTTTGAGGTGAACTCGCCTACGGTTCTCGAAACCGGGGGTATCCTTGTCACCAGTTCCGTCGGAACTAATGCATCGACCGTTTCAGGAGCATTGAGTTCCACCATCAACGAACTGATCATTCATCA
>JAIXVB010000343.1 GCA_027483245.1 Verrucomicrobiaceae bacterium
CCCGGAGTCCTGCCCTACACCTATCGGCTGGGTGGCCTGACTTGTTTGGCCGGTGACGTGATCAATGAATACAGCTTCCCAGCTCCCTTGGAGTTGGGGCAAAAGCTAGTTTTCACGGATATGGCTCATTACACGATGGTCAAGACGAGCACCTTCAATGGGGTGCCCCATCCAGACATCGATCTCTATGATCCTGCCACGGGTGAGGTGCGTGTGGTGCGCCGTTTTGGTTATCCGGATTTCAAAAACAAGCTCTCATGAGCCGTTTCAGCGCCTGATTATTTTTGACGTTATCCACGTTAAAAGAGGTTCTAAATCACTCTTGTTGGCGATTTTAGCAGCGCAATCCTGACTGGCTTTCACAAACGAGTCCTCGGTCAGCAAACGTCGCAGGGCTGACTCGACTCGGTCGGGGGTGAAGGTCCGTGGCGTCAGGCCAATTCCGGCTCCGAGCAGTTCCAAACGGTGGGCATTGTCTGGCTGATCGTGCGCCATGGCCATGATGAGCTGAGGCACGCCTGCCGCGAATCCCTGGGACATCGTGCCAATACCGCCGTGATGCACAAAAGCAGCGGTGTGAGGGAGCAAGGCGGAGAAGGGGGCATATTCCACGGCCAAAATCGAACCGGGCAGGGCAGGGGGCAGTTGGTCCAGCTTTCGAGTCACAAACAGCGCGCGTTTGCCCAGTCGTGTCACGGCTTCCAGGGCGACCTCAAAAAAACGTCGAGCCTGGATATTCGCGCTGCCAGGGGTGAAGAGAATCGGTTTGTCTCCGGCGGCCAAAAAAGCCCGCACCTCCTCGGAAATGGGTTTTTCCTGGGCCATGTCTTCGAGCGGGAAATCCCACTGAAGCAGCGAGGTCGGCCAGTCCGGCTGTGGGGTCGCAAACCATTCAGGAAAGAGACACAGCGCGCCATCCGGGGAACTGGACCACTCCCACCAGAGACTCTGCGGTGGTGAGACCTGCCGTGCCTGACAAGCCTTGGCCACGGCTGGGGCGCAGAACCGATCCGCAGGATTGGGCAGGCGAATCAACCAACGCCGAAGCCACAGCGGCAGTTTTCGAAAATGCTGCATGCCTGGAAATAAAACCGGTGTCTCATGGGCACTGATCAGGACGGCGGGCTGCACATGAACCGAGATCACCGGAATGCCGTGTGCCTCCCGCATCAAACGCGCGCCGAAGACGGTGCAGGGGGCCAAAATCAGGTCCACCGCCTCCAGAGATTCAATCGCTTGAGCGTAGATCTCCGTGCTCTCGCCCGCGAACTCGAACACCATCTTCGTTCCTTGATACATCTTCCAGACCCTAAGATCGGCGATGAAACGCTCGAAATCCTCCGGTTTCCCTAGAGGCAGCACTTCCAGCCCCGCACCACGCATCGCTTCTTCGAAGACACAGGCCACCACCATCGTCACCCGGTGTCCACGGCGCAGGAGCTGGCGGCCAAGCCAGAGAAAGGGGAAGACATCTCCAGCGCTGCCAAACGGACACAGGACGATGTGAGCCATGGGAGAGAATCGATTAGACAATGCCCTTGGCGATCTTTTCGCAGGCTTGCACGTCCAGTTTGCCCGAGGAGAGAATCGGGATGTCCGCCACACGAATCATCTTTTTCGGAATCCACAGCGGCGGCATGCCTTTTTCCAGCAAACGATACCGCAGATCCAAGATCTCCTGATGCTCTGGGCCACCGGCAATCGCTGTCAGCAGGATCAGCGCCTCACCTTTGTCAGGATCCGGCACGCCCACGACGGCGATTTTGCGCACGGTTTCATTTTCCAGGTTCATCGCCTTCACCAGCGCATCTTCCACCGTCTCATGCGGCACCATTTCACCGCCGATCTTGGAGAACCGACTCAAGCGACCCTCAATGTAGAGAAATCCGTCCATGTCCACGCGGCCGATGTCGCCCGTGCGGAACCAACCGTCTTGATCAATGACCTCGGCGGTTCGTTTGGGATCGTTTAGGTAACCTTCGAAGACATTGGCTCCGCGGAACCAAATCATGCCGCTGGTGTGGATCGACTGCGGTTCGTTCGTGTCGGGATTCGTCACACGCACAGCCAGCCCCGGAATGTTCTGCCCGACACTGCCAGGGCGATGATTCGCCAGCCAGACATGCCCGCTCCCTTCGTTGCCCAGAGGCACCGGATCCGGCAGGTTCACATTGGAGACCGGTGAGGTTTCGGTGAGGCCGTAGCCCTCATACACTTTTTTGCCGAAACGCTGTTCAAAGGCCTGTGCCACCGCTGGAGGCAGCTTTTCAGCACCGGTGACGCACATTTTGATGGAGGTCAGCGCCTCGCGATTCACACCGCGCAGGTAACCGCGCAAAAAGGTCGGTGTGGCGATCATGAGACTGACTCGGAATTTTTCGATCAGTTCGCCCAGCTTCTTGGTCTCGAGCGGGCTCGGGTAGGTGACCAAATTCAGACCGCAGATGACCGGATACCACAGCGTGACCGTGCAGCCGAAGCTGTGAAACAGCGGCAGGCTACCCAGGATGCTGTCGCTGGAGCTCATGCCCAGGCGATTGCTGAACTGCATGACATTGGCCATGACGTTGCGATGCGTCAGCGCCACGCCTTTGGGATTGCCCGAGCTGCCACTGGTGAACAGCAGCAGTGCCTCCTCACGACCGCCCTTTTTCGGCACGCCCAGGATCAGCGCCAGCAGTGATGCCGGCAGAATCTTGCTCAAAATCAGCCAAAGACCGATCTTCGCCTTCATTTTCGGCAGCAGTCGCTCGATCAGCACCAGCTGTTTCATCGGCGGCCAGGGGAAACTCTGCATCTTCCGCACAAAGATGTCCGCTGTGATGAACCGATCCAACTCCGCAGCTTTGATCGCGTATTCCACGGACGTGCGGCCAGCGGTGAAGTTGATGTTCACCGGAATCTTCCCCGCCAGCAAAACCGCGATGTTGGCGATCAGACCGCCGGTTCCTGGAGGCAAGATGATGCCCACACGGCGCTTCTGGGTTTCCGTTTTGATCACTTTCGACAGTGCAATCGCCACCGCCAGGACCTTGTCGTAACCCAACTCTTTCTCGTCCTTGCCATCGATGATTTGATTGCTCGTTCCGTGGCGTTTCAGTCCTTTGAGCATCGCGTAGGCCAGATGCAGATTAAGGGCGGGGTGCTGATTGAAAGCGACCTCCGCCAGGGTGAACAGCGCTTCTTGATACGCGGCCAGCGTCACGTCCTCGCCCACCAGCGCTTTGCCAAACGAAAACACTGTCTCGGACTCATCGTAGTGCCCCTCGATGGCCAGTGCCACATCGCCCAGATTCAAAACGGCCAACGGCACTACCGGACAGTCCGCTTTCATCAGAAATTCCAGCTTCACTCCCGGCACCGTCGTCAGTGGTGCCACGGCAGCCGCAGCCTCCGCAGGCAGATAAATCACCACCGCTCCCTTGGCGATTTCCGCGTCGATGGCTTTTCGATACGCTGCCACATCCCCACTCTGCGTGTCGATCCCCAGGGCGTGCACCGTGTCTTTTTCCAGATGCGCCTTCAGCAGCGGATGCAGCGCCGCACCCGGCTCCACCAAATAAACCACCTCCCGCCCGCCGAGCACCTGCTCCAGTCGCAGCAGATCCATGTAACTGAGCTGACTGGGCAGAATCAAATATCCCCCAGTGGCTGGCAGATGCTCATGACCGAGCAAGGTGAGGTTTTTCAGAGAGACAGGCTTTTCCGTGGACATGAGGGGCAGGGGACAGAGGTGTTGAAACAGTGTAAGCGGGGATGCGTGCGCATTTCCAGTGGGAAAAGGATCATTGCGTGGCGGAATATCAGAGATTCCGATCAAGGCTCTTCAGAAACCGCAGCGCAACCGCCCGGACCACGCAGATTTTGCTTCCCACTGCGCCGCTCCATTCGCTAGGCTTTCCGCATGTCTGAAACCCTCTGGCACCTCATCAAAGCCGCGAACAACGAAGAGCACGGCCCCATCAACACAGATACCCTCCTGGCGTGGGCCTCCGAAGCGAAGATCTCGCCCATGGACAAGCTCTCCAATGACAACCGGCAGACCTGGC
>JAIXVB010000493.1 GCA_027483245.1 Verrucomicrobiaceae bacterium
AAAACAGAGGAACTTCCAGAAGCTGCAAGCACACGACCACCTTGAACGGTGGTGCCGCCCGAGTAGGAACCATGACCGCTCAGGATCAAGATGCCATTTTGAGATTTGGTAAGGCTGACAGTGCCCGCTCCATCGCTGATGGAACCGTTGAAGGTTGCATCAACAGCAAAGCCATTTTTGACCAAAAGGTTAGCGTTGCCAGCCACGCCAGTTGTGACGGAGCCATTGCCCGCAAGACCGCCTGTGGCGACATTCAAGCCATTGAGGTCAAAGACACCTGATTCGTTCACATTCAGAAGGTAGTGACCGAGATAATCTCCGAGTGTCGTGCCGCGCACTTGATTCTGGAAAGCTGCTGTGTTGCCAGCGAAACGAAGAGTGCCATCCTGAACACTGACGACAGGAAGACGCACGCCATTCGTGTTGAGAAGGTTGCCAGTGCCACCGATCTCAAGCGCACCTGGGCCAGTCTTGGTGAAGTCACGTGCTGTCACGCCGCCCGTTAAGGCGGAGGTTCCCGTTTGACCTTCACGGACATAAACGAGCGCCTCTGTAAGGCTAGCGCCTGCCCCTGTGCCGAACAGAAGAGGAGCGCTCACAACAGGAGCCGTCGCACCATTGAGGATCAACCCGCCACGAGCCACCTGAAGCAATGTTGTGCTGTCAGCAGGTATGATGTTTGAATTGGTGCGAATCGCCTGGACGTTGATGATGCCAGCGCCAGCCACATCTGGAGAGTTGATGTTGGCAACATTGGCATCTGCAGAGACACCTAACGTGCTCACCGTCGTCACATTGTGCTCCATGATACCACCAGCAGCGTCGTAACGTGCAAAATTGGCGTCTCCAGGAGTCTGAAGTCGGATGAAAATCGAAGGACTCGTCAGAATACTGCCACCGCCGGTTGTAGTATTCGCCGGAGCGCCTGCCGAGACCAAAACCTTCTCGGTCGTGCCAAGATTCGCAAAGGATGTTGGAACCACGTAAAGCGTTCCAAGAGATGTCGGAAGCGCCGGAGTGAATGAGCCAGAGACGGCACCACCCCGAACAAACGAAGTCGCAACCGTCAACTGCGAACTCGTGCCACCTTGATTCAGTGAGATGGCGGCCCCAGCACCGTAATTCAGGGTTGGGATCGAAAGCGCTTGGGGTGCGGCTCCACCGACAAGAGCAAGAGTGCCGCCATTGATCGTGATCGCAGTGGTCGCGAAAGGTGTCCCCGAGGTAGCTGTTGTGGCGACAATACCACCAGTGCCACTGTAACGTCCGCTGTTAGGATTCAACTGTGCTTGACCTCCGAGCGTCAGGTTCACGACCGTATTCGCGCCGTTCAGCGCCAAAGTTCCAGGACCAGTTTTTATGATACTGAAAGCACCCGTTGTGGCAGCGGAAAGCGTCAGGGTCTTGTTTGCAGCAACATCGATACCGCTGTTGGCCTGCAGGATGAATTGACGTGATGTAGGAATGTCATCAGACACAGAGAGCGTTCCGCCATTCAAACGGACTGCTCCTGCGGCCCCCAAGGCTGCATCAGCATTGATTCGCAAGATTCCTTGATTGATCTGAATCCCTGTCGTGGCACTGGTGGCAAAAGTATTTGCTCCGTTGAGGATCAACATCCCTGGGCCTGTCTTGATGAAAGACACTCCAGCCGCACCGCTGGCACTGAGAATGCCACTGAACGTAATGGGCTGATACATATTCTGGACTGCGAACGTGCGGCTACGAAACGTAGCATCACTGTTGACGTTCAGATCACGAGTAAAGGAAAGAGCCTCATGACCACCAAAGCTTAACGTCGTATTGGCAGCGCTTGTCATTGGTCCGAGCGCATTGACGATGGTCACAGGCCCACCCACGGCTTCGAGGATAGCTCCGCGGTTGGATTCACCAAACTGCGTAGCGTTGCCAAAAGTTATGGCACCAGTTCCCAGAGGACCACTGATGATGGTCGGGTTGTTGGCGGGACCTGAGAAGTAGGTGTTGCCGCTGAGCTGCACACGGGCGGTTTGGATGGTCGTACCGCCCGAATAGGTGTTGATGCCAAAACCGTTGGAGTTGCCCGACATAAAGACTGTGCCCGCAATAGCAGGAGCTGCAGCTGTGGTGCCAATTGTCAGGGCACCAGCGCCACTGATAGGACCATTGAACTGAACCAGACCGCCACGGAATCCTGCGTGATCTGCAGCAGCAGAACCGACGGTGAGGGTAAAAGTGCTGGCAACAGAAACACCACCATTGATGAGCATGCGGTCATGCACAGCGGAATCAAGAACAGCGTTTGCGTTGATGATCAAATCACGATCAATGCTGAGTCTTCCAGATGCGCGCAGATTGCCACCAGCCAAGACAATCGGTGAGTCGCTGATGCCCAAAGGACCAGCCACATTGGGAATGACATCGCCAGCGATGAAGAGCGTTCCTGCGGAGACTTGGGTGTAGCCTCGATACGTGTTGGCACCTGTTAAAATCAAATTTGCGGTTCCTGCTTTGATCAGGTTGCTGCCCTCAACGCCACTGATGACCCCACGAACAGCGACATTCCCTGCATTGATATTCCAGGTGCGTGTGGCCCCAGAACTGGTGACGTCACTCATGGCGACATTGCCACGGAACACCATGTCTCCCGAAGAAGCTGCGTTGAAATCCCCCTGAAGAATCACTTCGTTATTGATGGCCACAGCATTCAAACCTGCTGCTGCTGTCACGAAGTTGATGGAACCTGCGTAATCAGATCGAAGATTCCCGCCATTGATAATCAACCGGCCATTACCGAGAGCAAAGTTATTGCCGAGACCGATTGTAGAATTGGTGTTGACTCGGACATCGCCTGTTAACCCAAGATTCCTTGTCGTGAGGGCGATGAAGCCTGAGTTACCATTCACGAAGGATGGATTGTTACCCGTAAAATCGGCGGTTTGGGCTCCGATTTCGACCTTTACCTGACCGGGAGTGCCTCCAGTAATCACATTCTCAAAGAGTCCCGTGCGATTCGCGCTAACTAGCACAGATCCGAGTGTAAGACCACTCTGGTTGCCACCACCACCGAGAAGATATTTTCCACCCGTCGCTACCCCTAGAGTGCTGTTAAAATAGAAGGCTTCAGCTTGTTGAGAATTACCCAACCACCAGTCACCACCAGGAATGCTGGCCATGTTCAATGTCTGACTGTAGTAGCCGTAATCAAGCGCAAGAACTCCCGCAAATGGGCCTGTTGATTCGACTTTGATTTGCCCTGCCGTGGGGACACCTGAGGTAATAAAGCTTGGAAGAACTCCATTATGAGCGATGCCGATCCCACCAAGATTGTATCCGTCGGATTTAAGGGTCACTGCATTCGATGCAATGTTCGCATTGTCAGCAATGCGAAGCAGACCACCAGGATTGATCGTGATACTTCCAGTGCTGAAGGGGGTGCCAGCTCCACGATAGGCTGAAGCCACCGTGCTCACTGCTGTGTTATTTGTCGTTCCCCATATCGTAGTTCCGCCAGCATAATCATTGGCACCATTCAGCACGGTGATGGCACCATTGCCAAATTTCACAACGCCACCCGCTCCCGTAACAAGTCCGGCAAAAGTGGACTGTGAAAAGCCATTGAATGTTCCGTTCAAACGAGCTTCGGGTGCAAGGGTTGTGGTTCCCCTCACCCAGATTCCGCTCTGCAAATTCAGAGCAATGACACCGTTGCCGTTCATAGCTGTCGCACCGCCACCATTGGCGATCGTGAGATCAGCGATTCGGACATACTGAGACTGACCATTGTTGGCGAGCACCGCATCACCTCGCACCAGGATGTTACTATCGAAAAGGGCTGTCGCACGAACATTGGAAGCGATTTCAGTGGCCGTTCCCGCTGAGTTAGCGAGAAAACCATCCAAGCTCAATGTGCCGCCATTGAGGATGATGTCTTGTCCGTTTAAAACCTCCCCCACTGGAGAACCTGATCCCGAAAATGGAACCTTCACATACAAGGTTCCGGCATTCAGCGTCACAGGGCCGCCGATTCCAGGGTTAATCGAATGGATTTGAAGCTGCCCCCCGCCAAACTTCGTCAGACCTTGAGCTGCATTCATTTGTGCCTGGATGATGTGCGTGCCACTCGCGAAGATGATGGCCTCGCCAGCGCCTGCAGCACCAAAATTCAAAGTCATGGGCTGAATGACGCCATTGATCAATGCATTGGTCGTTCCAGCACCCACCAGTAAACCACCCGAACGAGTTGTGATGGACCCGCCGCCTACCCCCGTGTTCGAAATGTTGTTTGTCACGCGCAAGGCCCAGACATCTGAATTTGCACCTGCACCCAGAGTCGCTGCGCCTGTGAGATTGACGGTTTCAGCTCCTGTTCCTGTAGGAAAGGTGGTGCCCACGTTGCTGTAGTTAAGCTCACCAGCTCCAGGTGCAGTGGCATCTGTGCGGAGAGGTTGGAAACCCGTGCCAGCACCTGTTGGATCATAGCCCATGTAGCTGTTGGTCGTGGCATCAACGATCCAGACCGGGGCGATGCCGCCATTGATGACACCGGCTCCATTGCTCGTCGTGCCCCCGAGTGTCACGCCTCCAGCCACATTGAGACGATTGTAGCTCAGCGGCGTTGTCAGGTTGGTGCCAAGGAACCCAGGGTCAGCCGTTGTGCCGACGAAATAGTTTACTGACAAAGTCCCACCCGCGATGCGATTCAATCCGCCCAGATTCAACTGGGCACTCGATGAAGTATTCGCACGAGCGACCTGAAGGGTGCCGCCCTTGCGCACATCCACCGTGCCAATGGTTTCAACGCTGTTCCAGTTCGCACCACCGTCATAACGGAAGGTGCCGCCATTGAGATCGATTCCGACAGAATCTCCCCAGCGCCCTTGATCTCCCGCGACGACACCACCGCCTGTTCCATTGATATTGCTATCGACGATTCGAACAGTCCCTGCGGGACGTAGATTGATGACGTTGGTTGCCATACCCGTATCAGCCTTCCAATTTGAGCCCAATGAACTTTGATAAGTCAGTGAGCCATAGACTTCAACAGCTCCCGAGCCCAGTGGAGTTTCACCGATCGGAGAACCGCCCGTCTCGATAACAACACCTGTGCCTTCTGTGATTTGGGTTCCACCTGTGAAGTTGTTGGAATTGCGAATCACAACGCTGCCATTGGTGTTCACTGCGGCACCCAGGACCATGTTTCTTTGCGGACCAACCTGGAGAAAATTGTTACCGGTCAGCACATTGTTGACACCATCAAAACCCAAACTGTTGCCGTTATGACCGCCTGTCAGACGATATACACCAACACCAGGATTCCAATCATCCTGCACACCGGCTCCAAGAGTAGCAGCCATGTAACGAGCTTCTTGGGCAAGACCAGAACCAAGGAAGGCGCGACCATCCCCAATCGTAGCCAAGTTCAAAGCCTGGGTGAAAAATGGCACGCCCAACTGCAGACTCGTATTGTACACGCTGCTGAAATTGCTGCCGGTTAGCACCGTTGGATTGAAATTGTTATCGAGGGTCACTGCGCCCAGCGCATTGACTCGGCTCATCACTGTCAGATTAGAGCCGATGATACTGTCATTGCCAGCAATGCGTAGAGTGCCATCGGGGAACACGCGGACTGGACCGCTGCTGAGCGCATTGGTCAGGGAGGTAACCTGGACATCACCCGCGATCACATTGGTTCCACCTGTGTAATTGTTGGCTGGATTCACAATAACAATGCCACGCATCGAACCATCACCCAATTTGTTGATCGCACCTGCTCCTGTGATTTGGCCAAAAAGCTCAAGAGCTCCACTTGGACCATCACTATTGGTTTGGAAGGTTGCTTGGCTACCCAAAAGCGTTGTCGTGCCAGCGACTCGCAGACGATATAAATTGCCACCTGTCAGCTGAAGTGTCGTGTTGGTCATGTTCAGAGCACCTACCTGAAGAATGTTGCCACTCCCCCACTGAGTATTGCTGCTCACGTTGCCGACGTTGACATTGATCAAGCCTGGCCCGCGCACATTGACGGTGATTCCATCTCCTGCTTCTGCGCCGATTTTAATGACTTGATTGCTAAAATGCTGTCCATGGAGTGCATTGATCCCAGTATTGCCATTGCTAAAGAGCAAGCCCAACGTGCCGCTGTAAAGATTGACGTCACCAGCGGCGGCTCCATTGAAACCACCTAGCGCAAAAGTCGTGTTGTTAAGGTTGATACCGCCGGTGGTGTTCACCCCATAAATATCCGTTCCCCCGGTGAAGGAGTTGTTACCCGAGTCTGGTGTGGAGGCTGTGTAACCATTCAAAGTCAACACACCCGCACCTGCTTTCAGCAACTTCACGTTCAGATCCAACGTGCCATTGTAAGTCGAAGCCATCGGACCAGAAACTCCCAAAATCGCTTGTGTGCCGGATGTATTGGTGATTTGGCCACCCACATTGCTTAACGCCACCTGACGATTGTTTGACCCAAGTGTCTCGACCGCAATGCTCGTGGCATTGAGATCCAAGGTGGCACCCGCATTGATGTTTAGTTCGCTGTTAAGACGGCTAAAGGGATTGATACCTGCCAAGCGCAGTGTTCCATCTTGAACGCTTACATCGCCCGTGATCATATTGTTACCGGAGAGCGTCAAAATACCATCACCGAATTTTGTGAAGGCGTTAGCAGTGATGTTTCCGCTCAGTGTCGCGCTTTCACCGTTTTTGACATAAACCAGCGCCTCACCTGGAGTGCCCGCACCAAGAGCGGTGGCTGAGGTGGGGTCAAAAATCAGGTTCGAGCTGATCACATTGCTGCCATTGATCAGAATGCCCCCTTGACGCAGATTATCGATAGCCGTCACGCTGAGTGTGCCACCGCTGACGTTAGAGTTCGTTCGGAAAGCATAGATGCTATTGCTCGAACCCGAGAGCGTCGTGTCTGCGGTGATGTCACCGATGGACGAAGAATTCAAACCGCTAAGAGAGGCTAAACTGGCTCCTGAATAAGCTTTAAATCCAGTAACCGCATCGTTCTCCAAAAAGAAGGCGGAACCAGCAGAGTCAGCACCAATCAAATGGGCCGCAAAGATGCCGCTGGTCAAAGCACTACCACGAACAAGACCTGAGTTGATCGCATTCGTCACGATCAAACGTCCCGCATTGGTGTTGCCTGCCCCTCCAAGAATTGTGCCACCGGCTGTCTCGATGACCAATGTCCCTTGATTCACTCGAAGCAGATTGTCAGCTGCCAATTCCGCTGAGAATCCGGCACCACTTTCGAGGCGCAAATGTGAACCACCGCCGTAATTGTAAGTCGTGGTGCTCGCGGCATTTGTGAGTGCAATGTTAGCGGTCGTGTTCACCGCCCGGATTGTCCCGCCGACCATTTCAACAACTGAGACATCAGCCGCAGTTGTGGTGCTGTTTGCCCATGGAGTGCTGTTTGAAAATTGCAGCGTGCCATTGGTCATAGCTAGCTGCCTCCAAGTGTTAACGCCCGTGGTGAGCAGGGTTCCCTGACCAGTTTTAAAACCAATGTCGAACTCTGAGCCTTGCGAGATCACACCATTCGCCGTGAAGGTATTGCCAGCAGTAACATCAATACCACCACTGAAGCTGGTGTTTCCATTGCTATTGAAGGCAATGCCACGCTGGGATGCCACGTTGGCGTTGATACGAAGTGTCCCCCCCGTGTATCGAGTCGGATTGTTGGCTCCACCGATCTGTTGATCTCCACCTAACTGAATGGCCGTAGCACCAGTTTCCGCAGGATTTCCCAATGCCGCCTGACTATTGACCTGCAAGACACCGTCTCCAATCCAAACACCCGTTTGAGAGTTGTTGCCATTTAAGACCATGGTGCCAAGACCGCGCTTCATGATGAAGCTCGTTCCGTCAATCGTGCTTGCAGCATCTTGAGTTAGAGTCAATCCGCCGAGGATATCAAACCAACCATTACCCCCATGCACGCTCACATTGCGTGTAAGGTTGAAAGAGTTCTCCCAAATGGCAAGACCACCTCCAGGCAGATTGATCGATGTTGTATTCCCAAAATCAGCATTCGAATTCACGGCTAGAAGACCACCATTCACGGACGTGCTTCCTGAGTAGGTATTGGTTCCCGTTAGGAAAAGGGTTCCTGCACCAGCTTTAATGAAGTGGTTTCCTGCCCCTCCCACTCCGTCAATGATACCACCATCGGCATAAACATTGCCCGCATTGTTTGCAGCAGCTCCGGCCTGATCAACTCCAAAAAAGATCTGACGCACCACACCTGTCGAACCTGGCGCGATGCTAATGCTTCCAGTCAATCGGAGGTCACTCGCATTGTTCTGGATGTTGATGCTAGAATCAGCAGTCAGAACAATGTTGTTGTTGATCGTCAATGGAGCAATCATGCGCAATTGCCCAACAGTGCTATCAGCCTGCAAGGTTCCGCCATTCAAGTAGAGGTCGCCCGTCGAGGTGAGGGCATTGCGATCACTCACACGCAACTGGTTGTTGGGATTGATGATGGTGTTGCCCGTGTAGGTCATGGGCACATCGTATTGCACCGTACCACCACTGTTATTCACAGCAAAACCAGCACGCCCAAGATCATCACCAGTCATCGAAACGCCAATCACTGCACTGTTACCAGCTCCAGTCAGGGAGCTACCCATACGCAGTGTTCCCTGTCCTGTTCCCAGAAGAAATTTCCCACCTGCAGCAGGTGTCAGATTGCCCGTGTAGGTGCCTGTGTCACCAAGAATGGAGGCCAAATAGACGTCACCGCCCCAGAGTGTTGATTGGTTGATGTTTTGGCTGAATCCCACTGCACCAATGCCAAGTGCACCTTTCCAGGGTGCAGTCGAATTGATGGTCATCGCAGGAAGTGTTGTCGGATCACTCACATAACTGAGACCAATGCTAGAAATCCCACCCAGATCCGAATTCAGGGTCACTTGACCCGCATCGATGTTCGACGAAGCGGCTAAGCGGATGGTGCTGCCTGGGTTAAGCGTGATGGTTCCTGTGCCAAAGGGCTTGGCAGTGCTGTTAGCGTTCAAGCTTTGCAACGAACCCGCATAAACACTCACAGGCTGCGAATATCCACTGGAGTCACTCCCCAAGTAGATTCGTTCATTCATGTATTTTTCGAGCGAACCCGAACCAGAAATGGGTCCGTTGAGCTGGAAAGGATGAACCACTGAAAATTGAGCCGGTCCATTGAGAGTCAACCCACCAAAAGCCGTGGTCACATTGCTACCTGACTGATTTTGAATCCAAGCCACAACAGGAGCCGTGCTACCCGTGCGTGCAGCCACCGTCAAATTGTCGAAACCCGCCCCGCTTACGTTGACGTTCCCTAACCGGCCGTTGTCGCGTATGGTGATATTGTTTGCGTAGCGTGCATTGCCTGTTTGCAACTGGATCGTGCCACCATAAACATCGATCTCCTTGTTCGATGTAGCAGAGGCAGGACCTGCAGCTCCCTGACTGATTCGCGTTTCACCTGAATTAATCGTCAAAGGCCCCGCAAACGTGTTCGCACCCGTCAAAGAAACAATACCATCACCGAAACGTGTCAGTCCATTGTTGCCAGCAATCACTCCACTCAAAGTTATGATGCCACTCGTGCCGCCTGTGGTGGCCACATAAAGTAGGCCTTCCTCGTTACCACCAAAGGTAAAGTTAGAGGAGTGGGTGACACCATTGTTCGATGTGTGAGCCAAAAATAAACCTGCTCCCTGTCCAAGCGCTGCGGCAGCTCCTAGAGTAATTGTCCCGCCTGTCAGCGTGTGAGTATTGGCCGTGGAACGAAAACGCAAGGCTTGGACACTCTGCGTGGCCGCCGTTACAGCAGCTCCACTCAGATTAACAATAGAAGAAGTGGTCGTTCCAGCAAAAGCCGTATGGCTGAATGCTGCGGCCTGAATACCATGAGTGTTGTCATAGGTAACAAACAAAGGCTCCGAAGAATCATTCGCATTCGCCCCGCCCCAGAGTGCCATGTGTGCACCAATCATTCCATTCGTTGGTGTAGGAGCAAAGGAAGTGATGAGCAGCTTTTGCGTCCCGGTCGATGTCCCGAATGTTGTCGCCGTATTCGAGATGTTTCGAATGTTCAGCGTGCCGAGGTCCTGCCGGTTAAAATTAGCTGCTGAGAGCGTGACCAGACGTCCAGCCGTTGTTCCATCAGTGTCCACACTGATTGTGCTTCCACCACGATAGTTGAGGGTTCCCACAGTCTGGGAAGTGGCTGTCGCAGAAGCGCCATCGCCTGACAAACGTATCGTCGAAGAATTCAAATCAATCATCGATCCCGATTGAAGACGACGGTTATCATTGAGAGCCGTCACGCCAGAGTTGTCTAAAAACAACGAGCTACCGCCATAAAGATTAAACTGCGTATTGCCGAACATGGCCGTAGAAGCATTGTCGGTAGTGATCGATCCGCCAAGCGCCGTCACAGCTCCAGTTCCTAATGGGGTGACCAATCCAGCACCATTGATATTGACGGTGACACCACGATTCACGGTCACCGTGCCCAGGGAAGGTTCATTGTTCACACGCACCGAGACAGTGCCGCCGCCCACGAAGGTGCCGCCCGAAATAGCCGCGTTGACGTTTGCCGTATTATTTCCAGTCAGCAAAATCGCATTCCCATGATCGTAGCCAAAAACCAAATTGTTGGTTGCACCTGCCCCTCCCAAAATATTGGGCGTGGTGTCTAAAATCAGAGCATTCGTTGCCGACAACAACCGGAGGTCGCCGGAGACCCCATTGGTAAGAATTCCGCGATAAGTGCGATCAAAACCCAAGAGATTGGAAAGCCAAACACGATCACTGGCTCCTCCCACTTGATCGAGATCAATGTTGGCGGTGTTGATACTGGAATTACCGGTCACTCCATCAATCGCCAAAATCATTCCTGCCGCCGGACCGTTCACGTTGATCGGATTGGCGCTGTCGATAGCTGCTGATCCACTGTAAGCGATGACCGGCAAAGAGAAGCGCGAAGTGCCCAGTTGACCAACCAAGTTCAATCCGTTTGCACTCACTGCATTTAGAGTTGCTGTATCTGTCACAGATAGAGCACCGCCATTCACAATCGTAACTCCTGTTCCCAGATTAGCTCCTGTGGCCAATTGCAAAACACCGTTTCTCACCGCCGTGACACCATTGTAAGTATTGGCTGCATTGCTGACCAACAAGCGACCCGCGCCTTCTTTGATCAGTGCACGTGAGTTAGCACCGTCTGTAATGACACCCGCGAGTTCAAGGTT
This sequence comes from Verrucomicrobiaceae bacterium, assembly GCA_027483245.1. GTDB lineage: Bacteria > Verrucomicrobiota > Verrucomicrobiia > Verrucomicrobiales > Verrucomicrobiaceae > Prosthecobacter. Next base: position 11,232 of record JAIXVB010000493.1, read on the forward strand.
GGACAGTGTCGAGGTGCCATTGGCACCCACGTCGATCACATTGGTGTGCCCTACCAAAGTTGTGTTACCCGTGAAACGCAACCGATGACTGTTTCCACTAGTTACCTGAAGAATTCCACCATTTAGGGTCAGGGTGTCCAAGACGTGTGTGACACGATCATTGGCACCACCGATAAAATTGCGATCCACATTGAGCCGTCCAGCACCTTGCACGATGACATCATTGTTACCAGCGTAAGAAATTACGGAGTCAGAACCCGTTCCGTTATTATTCAGACTGAAAATCGCTAAATCGGCACGCCCATTGCCATTGAGTGTAATCCCACCAGTTCCAGTCCCTAAACTTGTCGGGCTGGCAACGTTAGCTCCACCAATATTCAACGTGCCGAAATTAACGATCCAATCCCCCGTGTAGGGCGTCGTGGCGGCATCAATATTCAGCCGCAAAGTTCCTGCACCGTTCTTGATGGTGTCAGCCGCTCCCGAATAGGACACCTGGGCATTTGAAGCTCCAGAAACATCAAGTGTGCCGGTGTAAATGTTCCACTCCACGTTGTCCGTGAGAACCAGCGGGGCCTGCCAAACATCTGTCGCACTGCCGTATTTACTCACGAACGCATTCCCAGACGTGTTATCGAATGTCAGTGAATTAGCCCCTGCACCAGCGAAGGTGAACACGCTCCCAGCCAGAGCATCCCCCATCTGAAGTCCCCCAAGAGTGATTGGAGCATTCAAAGTCACTGTTCTCGCGGCGGTAATGTCATTCCGGAAAACCGCAATATCACCCATTCCGTTTGGAACGATGGAATCCTCCCAGTTCGCAGGCGTTCCGGTCCAATTCCCCGCATTGTTCAAAATCCATGTTCCTGTAGCTCCCTGTGCTAAAGGACCAGGCAACCAAACGGCCATGAGTGCGGTCATAAACCAGCCCAGGAAAAGTCGATGGCGGCGGAGTGTTTTCATAAAGGAGCGAGTGACGGAGAAAAGAGAACGTGAGAGGTAAAGATATGAGCCAGCAACCATTGGGAATGGCAGCAACTAAGATGGACTATTTTTGCGAGTCGTAGAAAACTCCGCTCAAGCCGAAAAATTCACTAAATAATTTCAAACCAGAAATAAGATTGCAGCGAAAGCCATCATTTGAATCAGGGAATAAAGAGAACGACGCGCATTCAAATCATTGATAATGAACATTTTAAAGCGATGACGAGTCTATGCTGTGGAGTTGAATTGGGCTTAGTTGCGGCTAAAGGATAACGACGTTTTTTCGCGATATTTGAAGATGTAATCACAAAGGTGTCGCTGACACCAAGAAAAATAAGGTAGGTTGGCACGCAACTAAAGGTTTGGCGCAGTCACACCCTGTCGAATTGGAATTTCCATCACCCAATCGAAACTCTATCAATGCAAAGCGTTGGATGGTTATCCTCCTGGACTTTTACGATGTTGGCCGTTTGGTTTGGCTTGGAATAATCAAAAGCGACATGCAGTTCAAAAAACCACGGTGAACTCATGATTGGGATCCTTTAGCTGACGAAAAAGCCACTCCGTTTAGGGAGTGGCTCTTAAAGTAACACTGAATCGAAATCAATGCTGACGGCGACGACGGAAGAAAAGAACCATCAGCCCCAAGAACATCAGCATGGCACGTCCAGGCTCAGGGACGACAACTACAATGATCCCCGCTGAATTGAACAAGCTAACATCCCAACGGAATCCTGAACCAAGCTCGAAAAGGTCCAAATCGAAGCCTGTCTCAGCTCCAGTGCGGAAGATTCCGTCATTCAAGGCGGTGCCTCCCACATTGAAACTTCCGCTGATGCTTGTCCAGTCCATCAGCTTGAAGACATCACCCGCTGTTGGATTGTAACCATTATTGACCAAAGTGATCTTTCCGCCAGCCGTCAAACTTCCGTTGACGATCAATTGGTCATGCTGGGAGGTCGTAACAGGGTCGTTCAGCAAGTGGCTATAAGTTGGGTCTGAAGTCAAACCAGCGATCCAATTGCTGTAATTGGCGTCGGTGTAACCAACGGCATTGAAAGCCGTGTAGGAGGCACGCTGAACTTGCAACGAAGTCATGGAAGTCGAACCGAGCGTGGTGTTGCCATTGATGGTCAGCGTGCCCATGGAACCACCAGCCTCATCTCCAGGTTTCAAATTACCATTGATAATCGTCACGCCTTGAATCATGCCTGTGCCTGCAACCGTTGTGCTAACAGCTGAGGTAAAGCCTGCAGCGGTCGTCGCTCCCGTATCACCCACGCCATTGCGACCGACCTGGAGAATTCCTCCAGAGACCGTCGTGGTTCCTGTGTAGGCGTTGTCAGTGGTGATCGTTGCCCAGCCATTTCCTGCTTTGACAAGATTCAGTGCCCCCGCTGCTGTTGGCCCGACTCCTGGTGCAAAGAACTCACTGTTCAGTTTGCCATCGCGGAAGTAAGCGTTCCACGGAGTTTCAACAGCCACCGGAGTTGACTGAGTGATGGTAAGCGTGCCTTGAGCAACCGCAGCATTTTCGATGATAACAGAAACCCCATTGGTGCTCGCCCCCATGGTGCCTCCAGCACTATCACCGATGAAGGGTCCCGTCCCGCCATTGGTCGAGAGAGCACCAATCGTTCGAGCCCCTCCGCCGACTTGCAACATCGAGTTGAAACCCATGTCAACATCATTGGCCGCAGTCAAAGCCTTGGCATGTTCAAGTCGAAGAATTGCCGTTTCGTCCTGGTCAAACGATGTGTGCACACTCACTCGCACATCACCCGTCCAACCACTGTTATCGTTCTTTAGAACCAGATAATTGTAGGTGCGACCATTGCTGTTGTCGTTTGCCCCCCCCGTGTCATCAGAGGCAAAAATAAGGTTACCGCTGGTCGTAGAACCATCCAGGAACTTGCCGTTCATATTCACGTAGTTTTGGCTGCCACCTGTTTCTGCGGCATCATTGATGTAGATGTTGAGGTTGTCATTCAAGGTGATGGTGCCATTCGACTCGATCTGACTGCCATTCGAAAAGGTTTCGAAGAGAAGACGTTTAGCCTGCGCCGGATTGTAAACCACGTCGATGTTATGATTCAGTTCGAGGGTGTGACCGTGGATGGCCTCGCTGGTTAGAGCTAGCTCAGCAATGCCTTGTCGACTGTTAGAACCAAGCGTGATGACTTTGTTACCATTGGCAGCTGTCCATCCTGTGCCAAAAACGTCCGCTTGCCCCACTGCGGTCAGTCGGCCTTGGACAACACTGATACTTCCCGTGAAGTCGGGGTTATTCGTGTTCAAAATCATGGTGCCAGCACCATCCTTGATCATAGAGCCATTACCAGTCAGGTAACCACCTGCAGTTACTCCGACATTCACCACATTGGTGCGGTTGAGTTGAAGTGTCTGTGATCCAACAACATCGAATGTCGTCGTGCCTTCAAGAGTAATGACACCTCCGAGGTTGACTTGACGTTCATTGTTAGGCTGCGCAAATCCTGGGGTGGCAGAAACGTTGCCGGTCTGTGTATTGATCGTGCCAACCGAGACATAATTGTTACCCTTGAAGGTTAACCACTCGTCCATGAACCAGTCTCCGCTGTCGTTGGCATTGCCCATCTGAATGGCAAAGTTAGTTCCGGGACGGAAAATCGTTCCGTCAGCATAACTGAGGCTACTTCCCAGCATGGTTACAGGAGCATTCTGTGTGGCAGATGCTGCATTGTTGCCCACATCACCATTCACACGAAGTGTTCCCTCACGAACATCAATGAGACCAAGGAAGGAAGCATTGCCCACATTGGTGCTCGTAGCGAGACCATTGAGAGTCAATGTTCCAGCACCGACTTTAATCAAATCTCCGCGGAACTGTGCGGTCGAGGAAATGTCCGAGTCCACATACAATTCACCTGCGCCATCTGAGACATCAATGGTGCCACCATTGCCTTCAAAGCGGACCCCCTTGGCCCCGAGGCTCTGCAATCCATTTCCAGTGTAACGAAGGGTGCCACCGTTAAGGGTGATTGCAGTTGCTGTTGTATTGGTTCCAAGCTGCGCAACATTGCTGAAGCTCAGGACACTGCCGTTGACGAAAGTCTGCCCGCTATAAGTGTTGGTTGCCCCCAGAACGACCGCGCCTGTCGTGCCGATCGTGGAAACGTTTGTAGTGCTAGGCCCCGCAATCGTCAGACTGTTTGCACCCGTGATCGGCACATTAACATTCAGATTTCCAGTCCCGTAGTGATGGAAGATCAATTCATTGCGACCGCCCGTCGTGGTGATGGCTGCAGCACCTGTGCCAATGATAGTCTTGTTCGCACTTCCCACGTTGCTGCTGATCAGGACAGCACCGCTGGAGGAAGCAAGCCCGTTACCTGCGATTGTGAGCACATTGGTCCCAAGATTAACTAGGCTGTCAGCATTGGAATCAAAGCGAAGGGTTCCGAGCGTCAATGATCCCGCAAGAGAACCATTGAATCCTGCACCACCGTTTTCAGATACGTGTTGGTTAGCGCCCCAAGTTGCAACGTTGTTGTTGAACTCATCAGTGGCTCGTCCATAGGCGCGAACATCGTTACCAGCCCCTTGGTCAGACATGGCGAAATCTGTGGCGGTTCGGCTCAGTGTGCCATAAGTGGCCCAAGGGATGACTTGGTTTTTCACAGCTGCAGTTGTCGAGGCATTAAAATTCAGCGTGATCTGTGCGGTTCCCCCTGCAGATTGATCTTCAACTAGATTTGCCGTAGCCCCCAAAGCTCGAGTCAGTGTGCTTGTTGTGTTGTTAGCATTCGCATTGCCCATGTTGATGACCATGTTTCGCGCAGAGGCTCCTAGCGTCGTCCTTGCGACGATTTCACTTCCGCCTAGATTAAAGTTCAAAACGCGGTCGGCCGCATCGTTGTTCGCTAAACCGATCGTTGTGGCTCCCAAAGAAGAAGCCTGGGAGATCAATGTCCCGCCGTCAAAACGTGCATTGAGGGTGCCCACAAGTGCCACCGGAGTCGCACCTGAGTGATTCAACAATAGATTACCACCAGCCAATACAAAACTCGCATCCGAAGCCGTGCCAACCGTGTTCTGTAGAATGACAGTTCCACGACCTTGCTTCACGAAGGCAAAAGCGGATGAACCTGTGCCCACATTACCCGTGATGCGCTGATCAAACACAACGGTTCCTCCATCGCTGGCATACAGGTTAGGAGTTGCGCCAGCAGCGGTCAAAGTGCCAGCAATCGTGCTACTACCAAACATGACTGAGCCAGACTCATTCAGACCGCCAATGTGTTTGGCACCTGTTCCTACCATGGTCCAAGATGCCATATTGAAGACTTGATTGGCACGCGCCAGAAAGACAGCGCCATACAAATTGTTCGCGTTACCCAGAATGAAACCTTGCTGACTGGTCCCACCATTGATGTTGAAAGCCGTCGTGGTAGAATCAGCATTCGGTATCTTGCTGATCGCATCCGTTGTCCAGAAGCCCGCACCATCAGCCGCTGAAGGATCGTAGTTAGCAATCAGTGTTCCACGACCGATGGTCAGGCGACCCACCGCATTGTAGTTGCGCTCCAGCATCAGGTTCGTCTCATCAGATCCACCGGTCAAGTTTACCCGCAGAACCTCGTTTTCATTAGTTCGAACACCCGCCAGAGTCGGCAGTGTTGAGATCGTATTAGCGATTGCTACCGCATTGCCATTCGCATCAAGCTTATCTCCGATCTGCCCGCGAAGGATGAAGATGTTGTTTCCAGAACTGTCGAACTGAACCACGCGTGAATCGATAGCCAACACATCGTTGCTAATCGCAGTCAGACCACCGCCAATGTTGCCATTGATGATGCTTGTGGCGCTGTTGTCAGCTCGAATACGAGGCGTAAAGAGGGTGTGGCCAGCAATGTCAACATTGTCGATGGTGATGTTGGAGAACCATTGTGTGACGTCATTGTCCACCCGTAAAATTTGGTTATCTCCCTGGAGGATCCCCACATAGACATCTTCTCGAGCCGTTGGTGAGCCTACCTGGATACCGTTGCCTGAATTCAAGCCGCCATTTCCAGTGATCACAATGCCATTGCCGATGCCACCAATACCTGCGGCAGAACGACCATTGCGCAGGAAGAGAGTGCCATCATTGATGGTTGTGACGCCCGAATAGGTATTCGCACCATCCAATGTCACTTGCTGGAAACCTGTCTTCGTCAGACCTAATGCGTTGGTAATCGCCGAACGAATTTCAAGCGCGCCACCTTGCAGGGTGCCGTCGGTCAGACGGTAGAATGCATTTTGATTATTGATGATGGCTTCTTTGCCATTGAAATCAAGACTGCCGCCCAAAATGGTGGTTGCTGCACTTGCGGTATTTCCAACCGTCCAGTAACCACTGCTGATCATACCAGAACTGATCTTCAGCGTGCCATCAACATGAAGGTTGATACCATGATGGTCAATCAAACTGGTCGCCCCAGTGCCATCGTGATCCGTGAGTGCCCCCAAACGCAAGGCATTGATCGTGGTGTCTTCACTCATGATAGTGATGACATCGCTGAGATTCACATTTTGGGTCACTACTCCAGTAGTCGTCGGATTGAGTATTCCACTCGTCGGTGTGAAATACTCATCGTTATCGAGAGGACGAAGTGTCGTTCCATCATAAGTCAGGAAATGACTGCCCGCAGCGAACTGCAGGTTACGCTGTTGATTCCAGTTATCGGAAATGTTGCCATTGTTAAATCCAAGAAGACGGAAGTCTGAGTCAAGACTCATTGGAATATTGCCACCAAGAGCCCCTTGAACGATGCTCATGGTTGTTGTGTTGGCTGCACCACCACCACCTAACTGTGGGGCGTTGAGTGTGTTGACCACGACCTTAGCGCTATCACCCGTAGTCGAGCCGCTGAAGGTAGAGGAAGCATCCAGATTTGTGAATCGAACAACTCCACCTACCGTGCGGTTGAGTGTATTGATAGTGAGTGTCGTGTTCACACCCGATCCATCTGTGCCATAGATATCAATGATGTTGGTCCCAGCATTGATGTTGACGGTTCCCAGAGTCTCCGTGTTTGCCACCGTGCCCGTATTGAGACGCAACCAACCGTTGCTAAAATTGATAGCGGCTGAATCATTGATTCGATTGTTGTTATTGGCTCCGATCACGCCCGAAGTCGCATTGAGACGCCCCGTGTTGTCCAGAGTGATCATACCACGACGCTGAAGATTGATGCTTCCAACACTGGAGATTGCACCATTCGGACCATTCAGGGTCAAACTGCTCTCAGCCCAGCCCTCAGCCAAGCCTTGTGTAGTGTAATCAATGCCATTGAGCTTGTAGGTGCGATTTTCCCAGCGTGTGGCGACAGCATTGAAACGGAGAACATTCACATCCCCTGTGAAGGTATTTGAATTGGTCAGACGAACTTCCCCTGCCCCAATCTTTGTAAAACCACCAGTGCCCTGAACAACTCCACCGATGATCAGTTTTGAATAAGTAGTGCCAGTGAGGTTACCTTGCTCAACGACTGAGAAATTGTTGTTCGAATCAGACTGAAGCACGTTGCGAATGGCATCACCAGTGAGCGTGAGCGTCCCATCCAGATAAGTGCTACCATCAGGTATGTTGTTGAAATCTACGGTGATGAAGTTGGTGCCATTGTTAGTGGCGGCCAAAATACCGTTCATGGTGATATTGACGGTGTTGTGCTGGCCATACTGATTCAACAAGTAGAGTCGGGCTCCGACATTGGCACCCAGCCCAAGAGCTGAATTGGTGAGGTCTCCAAGAGTTGCTCCGCCGTAACCAATCTCAATTCCATTGGTGAAGTCAGCAGCCATGAGGCCCGTAAAGGAAGTAGGAGCGGTCGTTTCTTTCACGACTCGCAAGCTACCTTCCCGGATGATCAATTGATTCAAAGCAGACGAAAAACTCGGATCCGCCAAGACGACGTTGTCTGTAGCGTTTCTTGAACCTTGAATAGTCAAATCGAAACCGCCACCCGAGATAACAGGTTGATTGCGAGTGAACGCATTGCTGAAATTATTCGCATTGCTCAAGTGAGTGTCAAAGGTCGCAATTTGCACGGGTGCATTTTGAGACGTGCCACCAGAACTAATGGTGGCATTGCCATCCAATGTTAAAAACGAAACGACACCTGTTGTGCCATTCGCACTATTGCGCAGAGCCCCGGTGTTATTAAATCCCGTCCCCTGAATCTTGATGATCTCGCGACTTGGATTGCTATCATCGCCGAGATTCAAACCACTGCCACGCAAGTCGAGTGAAGCACCCGCAGCAACAATGGTTTCATTGCCCACGCCAAAGGCACCCAAAGCACGAGTGCCACCGACATAAAGAACTCCTCCAGCCACATTGATTTGGCCATTGAGTGTTGGTGTTTTGTTAATGCCCGTATAGCCATCATAAACATCGGAGAAGTTATTGGCACTGATCTGAAGAATACCATTTCCAGACTTGGTAAAACCATTGCTGCCGTAGATGACACCGTTGATGTTAAGCCCAACAATACCAGCGGAAGTCGGAGCAGGAACATTAAAGTTCAGACCTGCGGTCGTGGTGTTGTTAAAACGCTGAACACCACTGAAAGTCCCGGCTCCAGTCGTCGTGTTGTTGAGAAGATTGAAGGTGGTTCCTTCACTGTAGTTGGTAACCTTGGTCAGCGCGCGGCCATCATTAAAAATAAAGTTTACACTATTGTTTATGTTCAAAAGGCCGCGCACATTCCCAAGTGCATTGTTATTTGAATTCACACGAATCGTGCCGCCGCTAAAGGTAATATCACCGTAGAAATTGGTGTTATCATCATCAAACAAAAACACTCCTGTATTGCCAGCATCCAAAATGATCGAACCATCGCCCACCATAGCTGGCGTGTTATAGATCGTTGTGTTGGTCGTGAGGAAACGGAGGGTTGTTCCAAGGGCAAGGTTCCAGCCTGAGCTTGCATTGCCAGTGCCAACTGCGACACCGCTTAGATAGGCATTTGTAGGTGTGTTTTGAGCAGCTGCTGTTCCGCCCACTTGAATTTCACCTTCATACAAGTTCAAGGCTCCTGAGAAAGTATTGAGGCCACTCAAAATTAGTTTCCCTGCTCCAGTCTTGGTCAGACCCTGTGCATTGGCGAGGGTGTTGTTTTGAATGACTGAATTGATTTCCAACACACCCTGTGTATTGTGCTGGTGAATAATCGTTTCGAGATTGGCCGTAGCTGCTGCATTTTGGAGAGGTGCACCCGTAATAATGGTGTCAAAAGCTCCCACTGACGGAGTGACCAGAATGCCTCCCGACTGCAATCCAGTGGAGGTAGCAACCGTGCCAAATGAAGTGGTCAGTGTCAACGTTGTCGCCTGATTTGCATTGAAGCGCAGACTGTTGGTGGTAGTTGAAGCACCCGTCGTAGCAGCTGCACTGATGATGTCCGTGTTAAAACCTGAACCAAAGGTTTCTACGGCAAGTCCATTGTTGTAACCCAAGGCTGTAAGAGCGTTGATCGGCGTATCTGCAGCACCTGTTGCAATGCTTGTCGCCCAATCCGTCTTGGCGACAGTCGCATAGCCACCCAAAATACCATTCACGTTGTTGGTATCTGTTTGAGCAATGCCAGAGGCTCCAAAATCGATGGTTCCTTGATTTGCTGAACGTGTGATAACATTCATCCGCAGAACTGAGGTGCTACCCAATGCACGAGTGATTGCATTTGCCCCTTGATCGATCGTGGTGGCACTGACCACTTCAGTATGACTTCCTCCGCTCAGATGAATCACACCACCATTTTGACCTTCAATCTTGGATTGTCCTCCGACACTACTGTCGATCCCAGGAACTGTGAGTGCGGAGATTCCACCCAATGTCAATGCAGCTGCATCGGCCAATTTTGAACTGTTGTTTGTGCTGTAATTGAGTTCCAAAACACCATTGCGCACAATGGTCGCGCCCGTTGCAGTGTTCACCCCCGAAAGGATCATTGTGCCATTGCCCGATTTCATCAGAACACCCGAACCGGCCAAGGAAGTGGTAGCGTGATTAAGGTCAACCGAAGCACCAGATTCAACATTAAAGCGAATTTGATTGGTCAGAGTGAGAATGCCCGAAAGAATGTTTGCTCCCGACGCAATGTTGATACCGCCATCAGCTGTCGCATTCGTGATGTTGTTTCCCAAAGTAATGCCCGAGCCACCGCGCACTTCGAGACCAATTCCAGCAGCACCATTGATGGTGATCGTTCCACTCCCCAGAGCATTCCCAGCCTGAATGGCCAAGGTGCCTCCGGTGATCGTGGTTCCACCTGTGTAGCTATTTCCAGCGGCCGCAGGATTGATCAACCAGAGGCCTGCATCCGCCTTAATCAATGAAGTCGCTCCACCACCATCTGTGATTTGAGGGCGGAAGACGTTGTCAGAAATGGTGGCCCCGCCAAGGGTCAATGTCCT